>CAJATB010000175.1 GCA_903944755.1 uncultured Bacteroidota bacterium | reverse complement strand
TGTTTATTCCTAAACCAAAAGGTTACCCAAGAATTTATTTTCCAGAAAAAACGTATAGATTATATGATAGTCTTTGTCCATATAGTTTTGAAATTCCAAGTTATGCAAACATACTAAATGACAGACATAAAGGCGCTGATCCATGTTGGATAAATATTAATATCCCAAAATACAATGCACAAGTTCACTTAAGTTATAAAGTGATTACAAATAATTTAGATACGATTTTAAGCGAATGCAGAGATTTTGTGGTGAAACATCAAGTAAAATCAACTGGTATCGACGAAACGATTATTGTAAGAGATAGCGCTCAAGTTTACGGCTTAGTATACGACATTGCAGGAAACACCGCCTCAAACGTTCAATTTTATTTAACAGATAGTACACACCATTTTATGCGTGGTGCCTTATATTTTAATGCAGTACCCAACATTGATTCTTTGAAAATAGTAGTAGACTATTTAAGAAAAGACATTGTACACATGATACAAACCTTTCAATGGAAGGGAATTGAGAAGAAGAAACTCAAAAAGTAATTCATTATTCCGAACTTGATTCAAGGTCTCATGAGATGCTGAATTATAAAATCGGCGCAGCCAAACAAGTTCGTTTTGGAGCTAAATTTAGTTTTGGTTTTGAAACTCTTTCTAAAGAAATGCTACCAACAAAGCTATAATATTATTATACATTTGCAAAGAACAAATAAATGTCTTTCGCGAAGCGCCTATGTTTGCAAATACCGAAACCGAATGCCCAAATTAAAATTAGGTACTATTAGCAGCAGGCTTTATTAGTTCAAGTTTCTATATTCCATTGGTGTTTTACCTGTCTTTTTCTTGAATAGTTTATTAAAGTATTGTGGATATTCAAATCCTAGATCAAAGGCAATTTCATTAACATTCTTTTCTGAATTCAAAAGTAAATTCTTAGCTTCTTCTATAAGATAGAAATGAATGTGTTCTTGTGCGTTTTTGCCAGTTTCTTTTTTTAGCAAATCACTCAAATAACTTGGCGATAAATGAACCTTGTCGGCTAAATATTTAACTGTTGGCAAGCCTTGTTCATTTATTTTATTTACAGCAAAATATTGAGTTAATAAGTTTTCTATTTGCGATATTATAGACTTGTTGTTTTGGCCTCTTGTTATCAATTGTCTGCCATAAAATCTTGAACAGTAATTTAATAATAATTCTATCGTTGAAACAATTATGTATTGGCTATGCACATCAATATTTTCTTGTAGTTCAGTTTGGATTTTTTGAACACATTCAAGTAAAATATTTTTTTCCTTGTCAGAAAGATGAAGGGCTTCTGAAACTTCGTAATGAAAAAAACTATTGTTTTTAATTTTTTCATTTAACGAAGTAGAGCGAATTAAGTCTGGGTGAAAAAACAAACCCCATCCCATTTTATCTTCTCTTTCTTCTACCTCATTATCAATTTCTACAACTTGATTTGGTGCTATACAAATTAGGTTTCCTTCTTGAAAATCTATTGCTTTTCTCCCATACTTAACATGATTCTTACAATAGTTTTTGAACATTATTGAATAAAAATCGGTCGTAATTTTAGAATTCTGCTTCACTTGCTCTGTAACTTTGCTAAAATCTAAAACAGTTACCAATGGATGAAAACTGTTTCCTAAGTTGAATAACTTATGTAAGTCAGTTATAGTTTGAAGATGTATTAAATCTTTCATATTTTCTCAACAAATTCTTTCAAATGTTCTAAATAAGTATACCCACGTCTTTCTGCAAAAAAATCTAAACACAAAACAATACTAGCTTGGATAAATAAACCAAGTCCAATTCCTCTCCAAAATGTGTCATTCATAGAACTATACATTAGAGCAATACCTAAGATAATCAAGGCTATTTCAGCGTATCTAAAAACCATAAAATTACTCATTACTTTTTCCATTCGAGGAATTTCAAGCGTTTTTATACTTAGTGGTTCTTTTTGAATAAATGTTTCAACTCGTATAATGTCTTTAGGGCTTCTTGTAACAATTGTGTAACCTACAATAAATTCAAGACTGGCAACAATAATAAATGGAATTGCTACCCCTTTCCAGAATGCTGTTTTGAGAACAAATATAAAATAGAGAGTCATTGCCAAAGCAATGACACCTATTAGAATGAATATATAACTTTCGGCTTTTTCGCCATTGAAATATTTAATAACTGGATTCATTTTTTACAATTTGAAGAACTTTTTATTCATACTTACTATGAAATTATAACCAAGTAATTTGTTCATGAAATTATACATTTTCGCATCTTTTCCTGCCATATATCGCAGTTTGTTTTTCCCATCCGTTGCTGCTTCATAGATTACTTTTGTAACCACATCCGTTGTTGATGCGTTTTTAATCATTAATGGAAAAACAGTGGTGATTTTAGTAACAATGTTATTGTATTCTTTTAGGTTTTCATCATGATTGAAATCAAATGAACGACCTGCAAAATCCGTTGCTATTGCGCCGGGTTCAACTATTTTTACTTTACCTCCGAATTGTTCGACTTCATATCTCAATGATTCCGAAATTCCTTCCACAGCGAATTTAGTTCCATGGTATAGTGAGCCTAAGGGGAATGTCATCTTACCTCCCATAGAAGAAATATTGATTATGATTCCACTTTTATTGTAACGGAAATGTGGAAGTATTGTACGGGTAACATCTAACAAACCAATAACATTAGTGTTGAATTGCTTTAATACGCGTTCTCTTGGAAAGGACTCTAATGGCCCATAAGCTCCATATCCGGCATTGTTGATTAGAATGTCAATTTTTCCGAATTTTTGAATTCCATCCTGAAATGCTTTTTGAATGGAATTCAATTCTAAAACATCAAGTTTGGCAACTAAAACATTGTCTAATTGATTTAATTCCGTTTCCTTTTCTGGATTTCGCATTGTAGCGATTACATTCCAACCCTTAGATTGAAATAATTTTGCAGTTTCTTTTCCAATACCACTGCTAGCACCTGTGATGAAAATTGTCTTATTCATTTATTTTAATTTAAAATTATGGTGCAAAGGTTGTCTCCGTATTTAATTTTTAGATAATACAAATTCATGTTATTTGTATACTTTTTACGGATTGGCGGTTTAAGTTTACTACTAAAAGTATGACTTAACTTAACTGATCAGCCAACAACTCCATTTCATGCTTGGCATCTTTATGATTATAGATAATGTTATTTACAGCATTTGTAATTGGCATATGAACCTTGTATTTTTTGTTAATCTCAGCAACACATTTCACGGCATAATAGCCTTCAGCAATCATATTCATTTCTAACTGCGCATTTTTTACGCTATAACCTTTTCCTAACATCGCTCCAAACATTCTGTTTCTGCTAAATTGCGAATAAGCCGTTACAATTAAATCTCCTAAATAAGCCGACGCTTTTGTATCTCTATCTATAGGATGAACTGCGGCCACAAAACGATCTATTTCTTGAATAGCATTACTTACTAAAACTGATAAAAAATTATCTCCGTAACCTAAGCCGTGACAAATACCTCCCGCAACTGCAATCACATTTTTTAATACAGCAGATAATTCTGTTCCATAAATATCATCACTACTCGAACATTTAATATAACGACAACGCATGTACTCGCATAACTCATCTGCTTTATTAATATCTCTAGAAGCTAAAGTTAAATAAGA
>CAJATB010000174.1 GCA_903944755.1 uncultured Bacteroidota bacterium | reverse complement strand
TTTGACACCGGCGAGTTTGGGATGGGAAATTACACCAACTCGCTCACGCTTGGTTGCGACTGCTTGGGCGAGATTGTGTATCTTGACGCCGCAGTCACCCAGCCAGACGGATCAATTCGCGAGATTCCAAATGACATCTGTATGCACGAAGAAGACGTAGGCATTTTGTGGAAACACGTTGACATTGATGGACAAGTTGAGGTGCGCCGCGGTCGTAGGTTTGTGGTGTCTTCCATAGTGACGGTTAATAATTATGAGTACGGCTACTTTTGGTATTTCTATCAACTATTCTTTATAATCCTAACTAATAAATTAAAAATTCTTTAAATAAAAAAACAATGAAACAGTTATTAATTTTATCACTCGCTTTTTTAGCCATTACAGGTTGTAGAAAAATAGAAGCCGATGGCGAAAAAGAAATCGTAATCGTAAACCAACCAGTTATCTCTACTGGGCCTACTGCTAACACAATTACATTATCTGGCAGAATTACAAAGGATACTACATTGTATGCCAAGGACTATAATTATTTACAAGGTTTCGTTTATATTACAAATGGCGCAACGTTAACAATTGAAGAAGGTTCAAAAGTAATGGGTAAATTATCGGGTTCTGATGTAAGTGCCTTAATTATATGCAGAGGTGGGAAAATTATTGCAAAGGGCACGGTAGATAAACCAATTGTGTTTACTGCAGCCTCTGCAAACCCTAGGCCGGGTGACTGGGGGGGTATTATAATATGTGGGAAAGCTCCTATAAATACAAGTGCTACAGTGAATAATGTTGCCGTACAAGGTTTATTCACTGTTGAAGGAGGTGTAGATAATGCGAATGGTGACGGACTGGCTGGTTCGGGTGATGCTGTTGCTCCAACTCCAATAATTAACGATAATTCAGGTATCCTTTCTTATGTAAGAATTGAATATGCGGGATCTGCTCCCCAAACTGATAAAGAAATTAATGGGTTGACTATGGCTGCAGTAGGCAGTGGAACGCAAATTGATCACGTTGAAGTTGCTTTTGGACGTGATGATAGCTTTGAGTGGTTTGGCGGAACTGTAAATTGTAAATACCTTATTGCTTATAAAGGACAAGATGACGATTTTGATACAGACAATGGTTATAGTGGTTATGTGCAATTTGGAATTGCAGTTCGTGATTCTACTATTGCAGACGTTTCAAAATCTGAAGCCTTTGAGTCAGACAACAATGCGACAGGAACTACTGCTAGTCCAAAAACTACAGCAGTATTTTCAAATATGACAGTTATTGGACCAAGAGCAACACTTAATAATATTGGGAACGATTATTTTTTAGCAGGAGCACAAATTAGAAGAAATTCAGGAATTTCAATAATGAATTCTATTTTTATGGGATGGCCTAGAGGCATTTTAGTTGATGCAAGTACAGGAACACCAACCGATAATAATATTGCAGACAGTACTATTCGTTTTAAGAACAATACTTTTGCTGGTAACACAGTAAATGTAGCTTATTCTGCTAGTGCAAGTACACCAACAGGTGCAAGTGCAACTTCTATGTTAGGATGGGTTTCAACTTCTTCATACCAAAACACAATTGCGACAAATGCGGTAGATGCCAAATTAATTTCTCCGTTTAGTTATTCTATGTTTGATGTGACTCCATATGCAGGTACTGCGGCTCCTTCTTCAATCACATTAGGGACTACTGCTCATTTCAACTATGCAGGCAATGGTTCATTTACAGATGCTAAATTACAAAATGCGTTTTTGAAACAAGTTACTTTCCGTGGTGCAATTGGATTGTCTGGCGAGGATGCAACTTGGTGGAAAGGTTGGGCAAAATTTAATTACTAGGCTACTGTTAGAAGCAATAGTTAGATAATGAACAAACCGCAGTATAAAGTACGACAAGCGAAGTTAAACGACGTTATGTATTTTTATGATGCGGTTTGTTCTATTTTAAACACGAAGCTAGACTTGTTTGAGTTTCAGATAAACTTCAAAGTAAAGCTAAAGGCAAAAGATTTTATATTATTAGTTGCAGAACTGGATAACATGACAGTGGTTGGCTGTATTGTGGCACAAAAAAGAAATACATTATCCAATCCAGCATTTTTCATTGAAATTCAAGAATTATATATTACCCCTAAATTTAGAAAACTAGAAGCTGCGGATTTTTTACTCAGTGCTTTTGAAGCGTTAAGTATAGAGCAGAATATTAATAAGCTGACCGTTAATTGTAATATTAATTCCACATTAACCCAGCATTTTTTTACAAAGAGAGGGTTTAAGATTGCAAGAAAACAATACCATAAACAAATCGTTTAAACGTTGGCCTGCTAAAGTTAATTACAGCTTAATTTTCTTTTAAGATGATGTCGTATAAGTGATGAATTAGCCCATCAGCCAATCCAATTTTAGGTACATTAATTTCTGTTATACCAGCCCATCTTAGAATATTGTTATAGATAGTTAAGGCTGGAAGTATCACCTCGGCCCTGTCTTTTTTAATGCTATATTTTATCATTCTTTCTTCAACAGTTAGTGACTGCATTTCCTTATAAATAGTACTAATACCTGCACTAGTTAAAGAGTCGCTGTTTTTGCCACCCATAATTGAAAATAATTTATTGATATTCCCACCCGATCCAATTCCAATTAATTTTTCATATTTTATCGACAGTTCCTTAAGCGTATCCTTTAATTCTTGCCAAATCTCGTCTTTATTTTTACCTGCTAATAAACGTACCGTTCCAATATTGAACGATTTTTGCAATACTAGTTGGGATTTATGGTACAATGTTAATTCAGTACTTCCTCCCCCAACATCTATGTATAAGTAGCTATTGCCGTCGTCTAAAATTTCTGCTACATGATTTTCGTAAATAATTTCTGCTTCTAATTCACCAGTAATTACTTCTATTTCTATTGAAGTCTCTATTTCAATCTCCTTAATAATTTCTTTAGCATTTTCGGCATCTCGCATAGCGCTGGTCGCGCAAGCCAAGTAATGTTCAACATCATATACTTTCATTAATTGCTTAAAAGCTTTAATGGTATCAATAAGCATTTTCTTCTTTTTGCTACCAATGAAGCCCTTGTCAAATACATCAAAGCCTAGCCTAAGGGGGATTCTAATTAAATTAAGTCGGTTAAACTGTGTTTCTTTCCCTTTTTTTTCAACTTCTGTAATTAATAACCTTGCTGCGTTACTTCCAATATCAATTGCTGCGAGTATCAAATTTATTTATTTTTCCCTTTTAAGTATATATAAGTTTCTTCTTGAGATCTGCACCTCCTTCCAACTGAAGGTACATATTTATTCTGCAATTCTGTATCAAGCACTCTAGCTTTTTGATTGTCTCTTATTTGTATATTAATGATAGCAATTAACTCCTTTTTAATATTAGGGTCTAAAATTGGTACAGCTACTTCAATTCTATGGTCCAAATTGCGCACCATCCAGTCGGCACTTGAAATAAATACTTTTTCATTTCCCTTATTATGAAAAATCATTACTCTTGCATGCTCCAAATATTGGTCAACAATACTAATTGCATTTAATTTGTGGTTCAATTTCTCATGATCCATATTTAAAGTTATAATACCTCTAACAATTAAATGAATTTGCACACCTGCTTTAGCAGCCTTATACAAATGGTCAATTAGTATGGTATCACTCAGTGAATTTAGTTTTACAATAATACTAGCCTCCTTGCCTTGCTTAACATGTTTAATTTCGTTATCAATTAATAATTGAATAGAATTCCTCATGTTAATTGGCGATATTAGGAGGTTTCTCATTTTCACGATCGGCTTATCTCCTTGTTGCCAATTTTGTAGGTAGTTAAAAATTCTATTTGCCTCGTTCATCAATATTTTAGAGGCTGTTAAGAGGCAATGATCTGCATATATTTTTGCTGTCTTCTCGTTTAAATTACCGGTACTGATAAATCCGTATAAAACTAATTTCTTGTCAATCCTTTTTTGGATTACGCATAATTTTGCGTGTACTTTTTTATTGGGGACACCTACAAGTACATTAATGCCTTCTTCCTCCATAATCGACTTCCACTGTATATTTGCTTCTTCGTCAAACCTAGCCTTTAGTTCTAAAAACACGGTAACCTTTTTCCCGTTCCTTGCAGCGTTAATTAGTGCGTTTATGACTTTAGAATTGGAAGCTAACCTATATGCAGTGATTTTTATACTTAATACACTGTCATCCATTGCAGCTTCCCTTAACATATCAATTACAGGGTCGTAGTTGTGATAGGGAAAATGTAACATCACGTCCTTTTGCATAATTATATCTGCAACCTGTGTCTTTCTTTTAAAAGAAGGATGTAGAAAAGGTTGTGGCCTGTTCGTTTTTTCAATTATCACATTGGGGAAGTCCATAAAATGCCTAAAATTATGAATATGTCCACCTGGGATAATGCTACTTTTTCGAGTAAGACTTAATTTTTTTATTAAGAACTCTAATAATTCCGAATTCATCTCTTTTTCATAAACAAACCTTACTGGTTTGCCTTTTCTTCTATTTTTTATACCCTTAGAAATTTTTTCTATAAAGCTTATTCCTACTTCTTGGTCAATATCAATCTCGGCATCTTTGGTGATTTTAAATATATGGGCATCGAACTGATTAAACTTAAAATGGGAAAAAATAATGGGTAAATTAAAACGTACAAGGTCTTCTAAAAGAATGATGTTAGTTATTCCTGGTTTGGATGGAAGGATAACGAACCTGCCTACTGATTTAGTAGGTACTTCAATTAAAGAAAATTTTTCACTATACGCGTCGTTTTTATTGCGCATGACAATTGCTAAATACAAGCTTTTATCCCTTAAATAGGGAAGCTCAGGTAATTTCTCAATCATCAATGGAATTATATATGGCCTGACCTCATCTTCGAAATAGGTTTTGACAAATTCTTTTTGTGAGACATTTAATTTTTTATCATCAATGATGAAGACGTTTTTTGCTTTTAATTCCTTATTAATATTTAACCAAATACGATTAAACTCATTTTGTTGTCTAAGTACAATACGCTGAATTTCGTCTAATATAATTTGAGGGGATTCAATCAGGTCGATATGTCGCCCTCCTTTTTTTTCTAAAAATTCCACCATTCTTTTTAACGTCGCGACACGCACTCTAAAAAATTCATCTAAGTTATTAGAGAATATCCCTAAAAACCTTATACGTTCAAATAACGGCACTTTAGCATCGTTTGCCTCCTGAAGCACCCTGGCATTAAAACTTAACCAGCTAATATCTCTAGGTATATAGTTGCTTTTCATATTGGTAGCATTATTTCTATACAAATTTATAGTAGTCCAAGCAGTTAATACATGAGTAACAATAGCTTAATATTTAATTAACGGTGTGGTAATGTTTAGTTTACATACAATTGCGTTATTTACTGAAATTATAATCCATGGACAAAAGGAAAATGGACGTTTGTGTAATTAGTGATATTCACTTAGGCACATTTGGCTGTAATGCGAAAGAGGTATTAAATTATTTAAGAAGTGTTCATCCTGGTACTTTAATCCTTAATGGAGACATTATTGACATTTGGCAATTTAGCAAACGTTTTTTTCCTGCTAGCCACATGGCTGTAATTAAAGAAATATTCAATATGGCCAGTAAGGGTACTAAAGTGGTTTACATTACTGGGAACCATGATGAAGCTTTACGGAAATATGCCGATTTCGAAATGGGCAATATTCAGTTGACAGATAAAATAGTTTTTGAAATTAATGGGGAGAAAAATTGGGTATTCCATGGTGATGTATTTGACAGAACAACAAAAGGAAGTGCTAAAATTTTAGCTAAGCTAGGTGGGTATGGCTATGACTTATTGATTTTGTTAAACAGTCTATTTAACTGTGTGCTAAAGTTAATGGGGAAGGAGAAATTAAGTTTAAGTAAAAAAGTTAAAAATAGTGTTAAGCAGGCTGTTTCATTTATTGACAATTTCGAACAGACGGCTGCGGAATTGGCCATTGAGAAAGGGTATCAATATGTGATTTGTGGACATATTCACCAGCCACAACATAAGGTAGTAAGTACTGAAAAAGGTGCTGTTACCTATTTAAATAGTGGTGATTGGATTGAAAATTTAACTTCTTTGGAGTATTATGAAAAATCTTGGCATTTATATCAATATGATGCTAAGCAATTTGAACACGTTTCTAAAGATAAGATTCGAGTTGTGCATTTAAATAATGAATTAAGCGTGCTCACTGATGCTGTTGCATTCCAATTATCTATTTAATGAAAATATTTTATGCCATACAAGGTACGGGTAACGGCCATATTAGTAGGGCAATACAACTGTATCCTTATTTGAAAAAATATGGAGAGGTAGATTTTTTCTTAAGTGGTTCAAACGCGCAGTTAAACTATTCCATACCCATTAAATACAGAAGTAAAGGCGTTAGTTTATACTACAAGCAAACGGGCGGATTAGATTATATTAAAATAATCAAGTTGCTATCTTTTAGTTTATATAAAGAAGCTAAGCAATTGCCAATTGAAAATTATGATTTAATTATAAATGATTTTGAATTTGTATCCTCATTGGCATGTTCATTAAAGAGTAAGCCCTGTATACATTTTGGGCATCA
>CAJATB010000173.1 GCA_903944755.1 uncultured Bacteroidota bacterium | reverse complement strand
CTAGTAAAATTTAGATTTTCGAAATATATATTAATAGTATCAAGGTATTTCTTTGCATTTTTTATATCATTAAGTAATAAATAACAATCACTAAGAATTATCATTTTTCCCAATTTATTCGGTTTGTCCAGTTCGCTGTATGAAATGTCGTACTTTAACATTGGAATTGCTTTTCTTAAATTCCCCTTTTTTATTTCACATTTAGCAATTAATCCTGTAAAATTTCCCTTCCAAAATTCAAGTAATTCTTTTGGGTATCTTTTATTGTTTCTTAAAATAGTTTCATTGGTAATTGTAAGTCCTAATTGGTAATATTTTAAAGCGCTATCAGCTTGGCTGTTTTTGAAATACAATTCGCCTAAATGGAATTGCCGCCTAATATTATTGATGTTAAAATTTACAAAGTTGGGTTCAAACAATTTATAATCTTCTATTGCGGCTTCGTATAAGCCACAATCTCTATATATTGCCCAGTAGTTTCCTTTAAATCCATACTCGATCCTTTCTTTTCTAATTGCTATTGCCTTTGCCATTTCTCCTCTATCCCTGTAAATTTCTTCTATTTTCAAAAGCACATTCTTTATCTTTCCTTTTTCTAATCGTTGCTTTCTTTTATGTAAGTATTCTAATAGTTCCAAGCTCTTATCATTATTCCCACTTTCAAAATAAATTAATGCTAAGGGATATCTTAATTTGAATAGTAAATTGTCGTTTTTAGTTATTTCAAAATGTTTGTATTGTATTTCAAACAATTCCCTCCATGTTGTGATAGGTAGTGTTAAGTAGACTGAATTTTTTTGTTCATCTGAATTAAGGCTATCCCATAATGTAATCATGCGCAATGCTGTTAATTCATGCGGCATTAAATTAGGATCAATTTTAAGTACCGAGGCAGCTTTTTTAATAGCAGATATACTTTGTTGACCATTTGCTATGCAAATTGTAAATATAAATAGGATTAAGAGAGTGTATTTGCGCATTTCTGATTTCTTAAAATTAAAAGTATCTTATTTGAATAAGAACTTGAAATATTATTTTTTAGCATTATGACTAATTAATTCTTAATAATCATTGCTGTATTGATTTACATGAGAAAATATGGTTTTAGTAGTTTAATAAATGAGGCATATGTCTTATAGTTTTCTATCGCAAATTGAGGTTTATTTGCTCTATTCTAAAATCTATATAATGTGCTTAAGTTCCATAATTATCTTTCGTAAACAATTACTTTTATTTTTTTCGTTCTCAACCCTTACTTTCTTTTTTGCTACGTCTAATTCACTTGCTCAGTCTAGTAATGGAGGTATTATATTCCAAGCATTAGCTAGGGATGCTTTTCATAATCCCGCCAACAGTCGTAAAATTTATATTCAAAGCAGCATAATTCAGCATTCAAAGTCAGGCTTGGTTGTATTATCGGAAGAGCATATTACTAATACCGATTATACAGGGGTATTTACAATTAGTATAGGACTCGGTACAAATACTGGTGGTACAAAGGCTAGTTTGGAAGATATTGACTGGGTGAATGGCCCGTATTTTTTAAACATTAAAATTGCGATTACTCCCGTTTCTCCGACGGACGACTGGTTTTTCCATAAAGAATGGGTTGATTTAGGTACAGCTGCTTTTGGGGTAGTTCCCTATGCGCTGAATATTTTAGGAGCCAAGACTGTTAATACTAGTAGCACGGATAGTATTATGTATAGGTCTAAATTATCAATTGCGGATACCTCGGTTATGCTTTCTGGATATAGTAAAAAGAGTTATGTTGACAGTTTATTGAGTAATAAAGTTAACCTCAGCGACTTGTCCTTATTAGTTCAAGCATTTGATTCTGCTTCCCTTTCTAACCGAATTAATATGCGCTTATTGCCTTCAGATACTATTAGTTTGAGTAATAGAATTGAAGGCAAATTATTTGCCAAAGACAGTGCTATTAAATATGTAACACCTTCTCAGTTAGCTGCTAAAACAGTTGATTTGTCACCTATTAATTCTATTTTGAATACTAAGTTGAATGTCAGTGATACCGTTTCTATGTTAAGTAGTTATGTTAAAATGGTTGATTTCTCATCTGCTTTAATTACTAAATTAAATAGTAGAGATACGGCCGCTATGTTAAGTACTTATATTAGAGAGGTAAATTTCTTGCCAATTTTGAATACTAAGTTGAATATTAACGATACAGCTTCTATGTTATCGGCTCGATTCGCAAGAGATACCCTGTCTTTGTCTAGCAGAATAAATTTAAAAGTTGATTTATTAAATAAGTCTATTAATATGAATAGCCCTATGGATTATAGCAATGAAAAGTATCCAAGTGTTAAGGCTATCAAAGATTATGTGGATACTCAAATTAGTTCAATTGCCTCCAGTGTGATTACTGTATCACCATTATCTTTCACATCTCCACTTGTAAATACATCATCGATTGTTTCTATGCCATTCGCATCGTCAACCACCGATGGCTATTTAACTTCAACTAATTGGAATATTTTTAATAATAAAATAAATGCTACAGAAAAAGCTTCGAATAATGGTGTAGCAACTTTGGGTGCTGATGGTAAAATACCTTCATCACAAATACCTGCGATTTCATTCTCGCGGGTTGATGTGGTTGCTAGTGAAGCTGCTATGTTATTATTGCCAGTTTCTTTAACTGGGAGTTTTGCAATTAGAACAGATGTTAATAAGAGTTTCGTTTTAAGTCAATTACCTGCGTCTAGTTTAGTGAATTGGGTAGAAATAGTTGCACCTGGTACGGTTACTACAGTTAACGGACAAACAGGACCCACTATTTCACTGACTACTGCTGACATTGGCACAAGCATTAATAAAAATTATGTAACCGACGTTATGTTGTCGGGAGTGCTATCAAATACATCAGGAACCAATACTGGCGACCAAGATTTAAGTTCATTTGCAACTATAGCAAATCTGAATTTAAAAGCAAATATTACAGATGTCAACACAAGCTTAGCTTTAAAAGCAAACGCTTTGGATGTAACTTCTAG
>CAJATB010000172.1 GCA_903944755.1 uncultured Bacteroidota bacterium | reverse complement strand
GTTTGGTCCAAACTTGTAGAAATCTCTAAGTTGTGGTAATCCTCCCATTAAAATAGTACCCGCACCAACTGTTAAATTGATCCATTGGTTTTGAGTTGTTGGGAAACGGTAAGCGCTTTGGTAAGATAAACGTAAATTATGGTCTTGTGCTAACTTAATAACTGCAGAAGCTCTTGGTGTGAAACGACCTGCAAAATTAGTGTTCTTGTCATAACGGCCAGAGAACGATAATTTTAAGATATCACCAAAGAATCTTTTTGACAATTGAGCATAAGCACCAGTTTCATTAATTTTAATTTTACCAGCAGTATCTGCAAATAATGTTCCTTGTGAATTTAATAAATATTGTTTCATAGTAACACCTACTAATAAATCAATTTCATATTTATTCAAATCCAATAATTCTGTCAAATTGTATTGGCCTTCGTTAACTGATAACTGAGATTTGTCTAAGAATTTAGCACCATTTCCGTTTTTAATACCAATTGGCGTGTTAACAATTTTATTGAATTTAGCATTATCCCATAAATTACCTATAACTCTTGCGTCTTTATCAGCAAATGCTCTTGCGGCATTATTTGCACTAGTAAAGTCAAGGCCACTAGTTAAAGCTTGAGTAAATGCTTGAAAATATTGAGGGTACCATGAAGCAGCAATTGTAGCCGAACTAGTTAAGTCAGCACTTGGCTTCATACTTTCATTAAACAATCTAGCTGCAATAGTAGCATTATAAGAATTTCCCGCATCTTCAAATGTTTTGTAAGATCTTAACAACCAATTCTTCGACTTCACTTCAAGTTTGAATTGCGACATCGATAAATCTTTTAGAGAATAACGATCACTTCCTGTATAAACAGTATTACCTGATCCAGTATAGGCACTAAAAGAGGCTTCAGTTTTATCATTTAATTTATAATGAATCGATCCTGTAATTTTTGTATTTTTTGTAACTGGATTAACTACATTTTCCTCGTTATATCCAGTCCTACTTACATTACCATAAAAACCTTTTTTATCGTAATAAAGAATAGGGGCATAAGGTAAAATACCTGCTGCATATGGTCCAAAATTAGCCGATATAAAACTGTTATATGCACTTAATGAAGTTGCAACGCCCGCATATCCATATAAAGTAGCATAGTTTGTTGCTCCTAAACTAGAAGCTAAGGCAGATTTATATTGTGCACTAAAATTTGACAAACTAACCGAGGTTTCATCTCCATATATATTTACCCCATCATAGTTAGGATCTGAACTCCTAAAACCTGAAATAGTTTGACCATTTGGTGAACCTGTACTTCTGGAATAGTTAGTATTATTGTTTGCTAACCAGTCTTGTGCTTCAATGTATTGAGCAGAAACTTTGTACGCTAGTCGATCTCCTATTTTATCAGCCCATCTAACTGTATAATCTTTGTAAGCAGCTTGAGGACGTTGGTAATTATCAACATGGTTTAAACCTTGTTTGATTTGAAAACTCAAACCTTGGTATTTGAAAGGGTTTTTACTATTAATCAAAACAGTTCCATTCATACCTCCTGAACCATAAAGCGCAGAAGAGGCACCTGGTAATAGTTCAATATTGTCTACATCTAATTCAGTTAGACCAACTATAGCTGCAACTGAGAAGTTTAATCCTGGAGCTTGGTTATCCATTCCGTCAATCAACTGATTTAAACGGTTATTACCACTACTATTAAAACCTCTTGTACCAATACTTTTAAAAGTTAAACTTGCAGTTATAACATCAACTCCTTTTAGTGTACCAATAAGGTCATAATAACTAGGAGCTGGGGAATTTTTGATTGCATTACTACTGATTCTCTCAACAGAAACTGGAGACTCTAGTATTCTTTCAGCAACTCTTGATGCAGCAACAACTACTTCTGATCCTAGCACGAAAGAAGGATCTAAACTAACTGCTAATTTGCTCATGTTTGCTTGCACGACAACTTCTTTGGATGTAAATCCAACGGAAGAAAATACCAAAGTAAACGGTGCTTTTTGAGCAATATTTAATTTAAAGTTTCCTTTATCGTCAGTAAAAGTTCCTGCATTACCTCCTTTAACGGAAACAGTAACTGCAGAAAGTGTCTCGGAAGAACTTGAATTTTTAACAGTACCTGTAATAGTACCAGCATTTTGAGCTTGAGCCGAAAATACCATTAGGGCACTAAGGCACAAAAGGGCAAAATGACTTAAAAATTTTTTCATAAATGATTGTTTTAAGAATGAATTGTAGGACAAAATAACAAAATGTTAGCATTTAAAAAAATTCTACGTTTATTGCCTTAAAAATATAATTTTGTTGTATGAAAAATAAGCCTTTCCCAAACCAGGTAAACGAGTATCACGGCAAAGTAAGAGACGTGTATTATATTGATAATGAACTAGTTGTAATGATAGCAAGTGACCGTATATCTGCTTTTGATGTTATTTTGCCCCGCCCTATCCCTTTTAAGGGTCAAGTGCTTAATCAAATTGCTGCATACATGTTAAAGGCTACAAGCGATATTTGCCCTAATTGGCTATTGGACATACCTGCCCCAAATGTGGCCATTGGCAAAAAATGTACCCCCTTTAAAATAGAAATGGTTGTTCGTGGCAACCTGGTAGGACATGCCTGGAGAACTTACAAAGCAGGAGGCCGTATTTTATGTGGCGTGGCTTTGCCCGAAGGCATGGCTGAAAACGACTATTTCCCTACTCCTATTATCACACCTTCTACTAAAGCAAGCGAAGGCCACGACGAGGATATTTCCAAAGCCGAAATCATTGCACAAGGTTTAGCTACTGCAGCGGATTGGGAAACATTAGAAAAATATGCATTGGCATTATTTGCTAGAGGCAAAGAAATTGCAGCTAAGCAAGGATTGATTTTAGTCGATACTAAATATGAATTCGGGAAAATTGGAGACACTATTTATTTAATGGATGAGATTCACACACCTGATTCGTCCCGTTATTTTTATGCGGCAGGTTTTGAAGAAAGACAAGCGAATAAAGAAAAACAAAAACAATTAAGTAAAGAGTTTGTGCGAGAGTGGTTAATAGAAAACGGATTCATG
>CAJATB010000171.1 GCA_903944755.1 uncultured Bacteroidota bacterium | reverse complement strand
GATTTAGCGCCATCAACGTTACCGACAGCAGCTACAACAGCAGTGACAGGATCACCAGTTGGGAATTACTCGATAACATTAAGTGGAGCATCGGATGCGAACTATAGTATTAGTTATGTGAGTGGTACATTATCAGTAACGAAAAAGGGAATAACGGTAACAGCAACAGCTGGGCAAACGAAAGTATATGGTGCTGCGAATCCAACAACGTATACGTATGATGTGAGTCCATTGCTAACGACGGGATTAACTCCGTTGAATGGAACCTTAACGAGGGTATCAGGCGAGGATGTAAATGTTTATGCGATCGAACAAAACGATTTAACGACTGCGAATAATCCGAACTACACGATAAGTTATGTTGGGGATAATTTTAGTATCACGAAAAAGGGGATTACCGTAACTGTACTTGCCTCTGATAAACCATACGATGGGAATACTACCGCAACTGTTGTATTATCTAGTGCTGATATTGTTTTTGGAGATTTTATTGCAATTTCAAGTTTATCGGCAACGTTTGATACTAAAGATGTAGGTACAGGCAAAACAGTTACAGTGAGTGGTATAAGTATTAACGGTGTTGACGTGGGTAATTATACATTATTCAACACTTTTGCGACTACTACTGCAAGTATTACAGGCTCGTTAAGCACTGTGTTCACCCTCCCTAATGCTTTTACACCTAATGGGGATGGGGTTAACACGCATTTGAAAATTATTTATAACCAACATGTAAGCACATTAAAATCGTTTACTGTGTTTAATAGAAATGGGCGTTTGGTATTCCCATTAAATGGGGCTCCCATTGAAAATGGTTGGGATGGCACAGTAAATGGCATTGTTCAGGATGCAGGTGTGTATATGATTAAGGCTACATTAGTAACAGGTATTGCAGAAGAAACAAAAACAGGACCTGTATTATTAATAAAATAAAGAAGTAAAAATAACAGTTGCATAAAAAAATATACATATTCATTTTCACATTACTCAATTGCAGTTTTGCAATTGGGCAGGATGTTATATTATCGCAACCTTATACTGCTTCTCAATTTTTAAGCCCAGCATCGGTTGGCGGGGGCGTTTACCAGCAAAGGATTCAGGGTAACATGCGTTCGCAAATGTTTGAAGGTGCAAATTTGAGTAATACCATTGTGGTTGGTTGGGATACGCGTATAAAAAGAAAAGTAGAAGATCAGTATAATTACTTTGGAATTGGCATGCATTTAATTTCTGATAAACTAGCAGGAGGTTTGTTACAAACAAACCATTTGACAGCAAATATGGCGTATCACCTTTTTTTAGATGAAGACAATGCTAATGAAATTGCATTAGGGTTAGGTGCTACTTTTTCCCAAGCTAACATTGATAAAAGCAAGCTTATATTTAATGATTCTTACGACCCTTATTCAGGTACTTATATAGGTAACTCGGGTGATTTACTTAACCTAAAACCTTTCCCGTATAAAATTTCAGCAAATACAGGCATTATGTATACTAGGCAAACTACGGTAAATTTTTTACAAGTTTCTGCAAGTGCATTTTTCTATGCTACACCCGACCTTGCTATAACTAATACCAATGAAGCCACTAAGTTTAAGGCGATTGCTTATTTAAATTATGAACAAGTTTTTAATGAGTCACAAACTTTTATGTTTCATGCTTCTTATAATAACAGAGTAAGTAGTGGGACTTTGTCTCGTCAAATTACTGCAGGGGGTGCCGTGAGTTTCCCTTTGACCTACGAATGGGATCAAGTGAAGCGTTTATACGTGGGTTGCATGTATCGTGCAGGAGAAGCTATTGTGCCAAATGTTTCCTTTATGTTGAATAAATACAATTTGGGACTTAGCTACGATGTTTTTATGAATAATAAAAGCGGGGCTATTATAAAACAAAATGGTTTTGAAATAAGCTTTTCCACTTCTTTTGGAAAAAGAAGAAATGAATTCCTTAAAACTATTTTCGATTAAAAATTAATGGAACAATTCACCCATTCTGGGTCAAAGTTGGCGTTATATTTTTTATAAAAGTTTATGGCGGGTTCGTTCCAATCTAGTACCTGCCAGTTCATTCCATTGTATTTTTTTTCCTTTGCTTCTTTTATTAATGCATCAAATAATAAACTGCCAATTTTTTTACCACGCATTTCTTCAGTTACTAAAATGTCTTCCAAATACAGTCTTTGTCCTTTCCAAGTTGAATACCTTATATAATATAAAGCCATGCCTACTACCACGCCTTGCACTTCGGCTACGAATGCCCACCATACTGGGTTATCGCCAAAACCACTTGCTTCAAAGTGGGATAAGGTTACCGTTACTTCGTCAGGTGCTTTTTCGTATGTAGCTAGTTCTTGAATCAATTCCAAAAGGCGGGCACAGTCGGTTTTTTTAGCGCGGCGTATAAGTATTTCCATGGTTTATTTTATGAGCGTTTAACTGGGTTAAATATGTCCCAATGCTTGTGTTAAATCGGCTTCTAAGTCCTCGTAATTTTCAATACCTACACTCATTCTTATTAAGCCATCGGTTATGCCATATTTTATTCTTTCTTCTCTTGGTATTCCATAATGCGTCATACTTGCTGGGTGAGAAACTAAAGTATCCACAGTACCCAATGATACTGCACGGGTACATACTTCTAATGCATCAATAAACTTTTTCCCTGCTGTTATGCCACCCTTTAATTCAAAACTTAATAATGGGGCATGTTGCTTCATTTGTTTGCTTGCAATGGCATGGTCGGGGTGCGTAGCCAAACCTGTGTAATTTACTTTTTCTACAGCAGTGTGGTTTTCTAAAAAGGCGGCTACTTTAGCTGCATTACTACAATGCCTTTCCATTCTTATTTCCAATGTTTTCATTCCTTGAATTAATAAGTAGGCATCAAACGCATTACTATTGCCTCCTAATAATGCATGCCATTTCCAAACCTTGGTATGCATTAATTCAATATCCTTTCCTAACAATACACCATGCAATGCAGAACCATGTCCATTTAAAAATTTAGTAGCTGAATGGAATACAAAATCTGCACCTAATGCAAAGGGTTGTTGTAAATAGGGTGTTGCAACGGTATTGTCTACCGACACTTTTACACCATGCGTTTTTGCAATAGTGCATATGGCTTCTATATCTACACACTGTAAAGTAGGATTGGCAGGCGTTTCAAGGTGTATTAGCTTAGTAGCTGGGTTTGCCTTTATAGTTGTTTCTAATAAATTCAAATCACGCACATCTATTAAAATAATATTTACACCTGCTTCTACTAATACCTTTTGCATTAATTCTTGTGAACCTCCGTATAATGAATAATGTGATATTAAGGTATCACCTGCACTTAAATTACTAAAAAACAAAGTTGTCATTGCTGCTTGGCCACTTGCGTGTAACAAAGCTTTTAATACTAAGGGTTCCCCTTTTTCATTTGTTAAATTATGGGACTCTAAGGCTGCAATAGTTTCTTCAGCGGCAGTGAAAGTTGGGTTACCCCAACGTGTATATATGCGCGACTTGTCGCTTCCCTTAAAACGTTCCATTCCTTCGTCGGTGGAATTAAAGGTGAAGGTTGAAGTTGCGTAAATAGGGGTAGTATGAGAAAAATTATCGTTCTCGTGATTTGCTGTGTGCAGTGTTACTGTGCTAATGCCCTTGAATTTTTTCTTGCTCATAGTCCTATTCTTTTAATTATTTATGCTAATACTTAAATATACAATTAATATGCCCACTTTAGCCACGTTGCTCCCCAAGTAAATCCACCTCCAAAGGCTGCTAATATTAAATTGTCACCCTTGTTTAGTTTAGTTTCCCACTCCCATAGGCATAGTGGAATAGTTGCTGCTGTTGTGTTTCCGTATTTTTGAATATTGATCATGACTTTTTCCATGGGAAGTCCCATTCTATTTGCTGTAGCATCAATAATTCTTAAATTAGCTTGGTGAGGTACTAGCCATGCTATATCATCGCCAGTTAAATTATGCTTTTCTAATAATTCGGCACTTACATCTGCCATGCCTTTTACTGCAAATTTAAATACGGGCTGCCCGTCCTGAAAAGCATAATGTTCTTTTGCCATTACTGTTTCAACACTTGCTGGTTTTAAACTTCCACCTGCTTTTATATGTAAGTAATCACGGCCACTTCCATCACTTTTTAATATTGAATCCTGAATGCCTAAGCCATCGGTGGTTGGTTCTAATAAAACAGCACCAGCGCCGTCACCAAAAATGATACAAGTTGCACGGTCTGTGTAATCAATTATCGAACTCATTTTATCGACACCGACCACAATTATCTTTTTATACCTTCCTGTTTCTATAAAATTACTTCCGGTAGTTAACGCAAATAAAAATCCACTGCAGGCCGCACCCAAATCAAAACCAAATGCATTTTTCGCACCTAGCTTATCACCAATAATATTTGCAGTTGAAGGAAACACCATATCGGGTGTAACCGTTGCACAAATAATGCAATCAATTTCCATAGGATCGAGATGCTTCTTGCGTAGAATTTCCTCAATTGCTTTTACTGCCATATCGGAACTTGCTTTGCCTGGCTCCTTCAAAATGCGCCTTTCTGATATCCCAGTCCTACTTTTTATCCATTCATCGTTGGTGTCTACCATCTTTTCCAAGTCGAAATTAGTCAATTTGGTTTCTGGTACATATCCGCCTACAGCGGTTATCGAGGCTCTCAAGGGGGTCGACATAGATATTTTTAATTTTAGCCTACAAATATATCTTAAAATTTGGCGAAGAATGGCTTCAATTCGCCATTTTTCGTTCTTGATTCAGTAATTTCGGGACTATATGATCGCATTTTTACAAGGAAATTTTGTTCAGGTCACACCTGCTAAACTTATTATTGATGTTGGAGGGGTTGGGTATGAGGTTAATATTAGCCTTAATACCTATGAAGCTATCTCCAAAAAAGAGAAAGGGTTGTTACATACCTATTTGCATATTACCGAAAATTCGCAAGTGCTTTTTGGGTTTCATGAACTACAAGAAAAGGAATTATTCCTGCATTTAATTAGTGTTTCTGGTGTGGGTGCAAGCACCGCACGTATGATGCTTTCTGGAATGATGCCTGAAGAAATTATCAGGGCCATTGTACAAGGTGATGCAAGGCAATTGGAACAAATTAAAGGGATAGGGAAAAAATCGGCTGAAAGGTTAGTGTTGGAATTAAAAGATAAACTTTCTAAAATTACACTAAATAATAATCCGTTAGGTGGTTTTGCAGCAGCGATCAAAAGTAATCCTCATCAGGATGCGATTCAGGCATTAATGTCCTTGGGTATTCAAAAAGCAATTGCAGAAAAAGCAGTAGACAAAACTATTCAATCAGGAGGTGCTGATTTAAGTGTTGAAGCTTTAATTAAAACTGCATTAAAAAATTGCTAATTCAATTTTATAATTCTTAGTTACTTGAAATTATTCCAACCATATATTTTTTGTTTACTATTTCTTGTTTTGGGAAGCAATGCTATTGGACAAGTAAAGCAGGTGTTGGCGGTGCCATTCAAGGATACAACAACCAAGCAATTAAAGGATACAAGCAAACCTTGGCTTGGCGCTGATTCGCTTAGGTTCCCAATTAAG
Source organism: uncultured Bacteroidota bacterium (assembly GCA_903944755.1). Classification (GTDB taxonomy): domain Bacteria; phylum Bacteroidota; class Bacteroidia; order Chitinophagales; family Chitinophagaceae; genus Sediminibacterium. The sequence goes on along the minus strand of CAJATB010000171.1, from coordinate 1,359 downwards.
GATAGGAGAGGAGATTTTTTATCGCAACCTAGTAATAACCCATTTGATATACGAGATACCAGTATTTTGAAGCGTAGCATTCAGTACGACCCTGCTACGAAATCTTATTTTATTAAAGAACTTAAAGGAGGCCAGCTGCAACGCATTCCGTCCGCTTTAACTTTCGATGAATTTTGGAAGTTAAAAACCAAAAAGGACGAGCAAGCTTACTTTATGCAACGTGCGAATTCTTTGGGGATGCTGAATAGAAAAATTAGTCGCCCAAAAACAAAAGTATTTGATAGTTATTTTGATCGCTTATTTGGTAAAACTGGGTCAGATTTAAAAATTGACATTAAACCAGTTGGTGAAATAAATATTAAAGCGGGTTACCAAGGGCAGAACGTAAAAAATCCAACACTTCCTGAACGTGCAAGAAAAAACGGAGGTTTTGATTTTGACGCGAATACCAATTTTAGCATGAATGCAAGTATTGGTGACAAACTAAAGTTTCCTATTAATTTAAATAGTTTATCTAATTTAGGTTTTGACAATCAAATTAAACTAAGCTACAAGGGAAAAAAAGACGAAGTAATTAAAAATATAGAAGCTGGTAATATTAATTACGTTTCAAGAAGTACTTTAATACCAAGTACTCAAAATTTATTCGGTGTTAAAGCACAAGTTCAATTTGGTAAATTATTTATCACTGCTGCAATGGCGAATCAAAAGTCACAACGGCAGTCCATGGCGTTACAAGGAGGAACTTCTACACAAAGGTTTCAAAAAAGATTAGACGACTATGAGGAGAATAGGCACTTTTTACTTGCTCAGTACTTTAGGCAAAATTACAATAAGGCGATGGCTTCATTGCCCTTAATTAATTCTCAAATACAAATTAAAAGAATTGAAGTTTGGGTAACCAATAGGAATGGACAAACCACCAATGCAAGGGATGTAGTTGGTTTAGCCGATTTAGGAGAGCGTGCTCCTAGCAAGAAAGTTTGGGAGGACAATTCTCGTCGGGATTCTTTACCGGATAACGGAGCGAATGGATTGTATACTAAAATAATAAATAATTCAACTGCCCGAAATCCTGCTGGTATTTCTTCGGTTTTATCACTAGAAGGATTAAGGTCGGCAGAAGATTACGAAAGAACATTTGCACGCAAGCTTACCGAAAATGAATATTTTTTTAACCCGCAGGTTGGTTTCTTATCATTAAATATTCCTTTGCAGCCTGATGAAGTTTTAGGAGTTGCGTTTCAGTATAGTTACAATGGTAAAGTTTTTCAGGTAGGTGAATTTTCGGAAAACATTGCATTGGACGAGAAGAAAGGCGTTCAGCAAATTTTATTCCTAAAATTATTAAAAGCAACT
>CAJATB010000170.1 GCA_903944755.1 uncultured Bacteroidota bacterium | reverse complement strand
GTTGAAGTATTGCATGCACTCATGCATGATTTGCATATTGAACAGTACTTTATTATGGGGCATAGTATGGGCGGATATATTGGACTGGCATTCGCAGACTATTATACCAACCATGTCCAAGGATTAGGACTTATACATTCAACAACTTACGCCGACAGTGAGGTAAAAAAAGAAAGCCGGCTAAAAATAGTTGCATTTTTGAAAACCTTTGGCACCGAAAAGTTTTTAGAAACCGCTACCCCTAATTTATTTGGCCCTGATTTTAAACTAGCACACCCCGAGCAAATTCAACAACTTATTGTCAGTGTAAGTGATATTAGCGCCGACGCTATGATTCAATTTGTGATGGCAATGCATAATCGAACGGCTTTTACCCATTTACTCCAGCAAAATAGTTTACCTATACTAATGGTAATTGGTGACGCCGATATGGCTGTGTCTTTTGAAGATTCTACGGCACAAGCTAAACTTTTGCCTCCCGAAAACGTTATAGTACTCAAAGGGATTGGACATATGGGCATGTTGGAAGCTAGCGAACAAGTTAGCGAAGGCATTCTTCAGTTTGTAACAAATATTTCTCATTAAAAAATTTTATAGCAAAAAAAAATACCATGTCAAAGATTATTTTAATAACAGGAGCGAGTTCGGGATTTGGAAAAGCAATAGCAGAAAAATTTGCAGCTGGTGGTTGGAATTTAATTTTAACAGCACGTCGACAAGAAAAATTAGCCACTGTTGCTACTGATTTAGAAAAACAATTTGGCATAAAAACATTGCCTTTGATTTTTGATATTCAAGACAAAAAAGCAGTTTTCGAAAAATTAAGCAACTTGCCTACTGAATGGCAAGCAATTGATATTTTAGTGAATAACGCCGGGCTTGCTCTAGGACGCGATAGCTTTCAGGATGCTGCCATTGAGGATTGGGAAACGATGATTGATACGAATGTAAAGGGTTTATTATACGCTTCAAAAGCAGTTTTACCCTTTATCATAAAACAGAAAGGACATATTATTAATATTGGAAGCACCGCTGGGAAAGAAGTGTACAAGGACGGCAATGTGTATTGCGCAACTAAACACGCAGTGGATGCTATTACAAAAGCGCAAAGAATTGATTTGTTACCGTATGAAGTTAAAGTTACTGCTATTCACCCAGGTGCAGTGGAAACCGATTTTTCATTGGTACGATTCAAAGGAGATGCAAGTAAGGCAAATGCCGTTTATGCAGGATACGAGCCACTTAAAGCCGAAGACATTGCAGACATAACTTGGTATGTGGCAAATGTACCTAAGCATGTTTGTATTAATGACGTGGTAATGACTTGTGTGGCTCAAGCGAATTCAACTACTTTATTTAAGCAAGCATAATTTCAGCACACCCATTTGTTGTAAGATAAAAATTATACTAAAAGGCCCTGCCTATAGGTAATGACTTTATGTGTTCTACCCCTGCATTAAATTCCTTCCACAGCTCGGCAACTATTTCAGCAGCTGGTTGTATTTTATGAATAGTCGCACTCACTTGCCCAATTTCTAATTCACCTTCTACTAAATCTCCTTCAAACATCCCCTTCTTTGCACGGCCTTTGCCTAAATAATCTGCCAACTGCTCCTTGCTTGCACCTTCTTTTTCTAATTGGAGTATTTTTTCAGCAAATTCGTTTTTCAGTAATCTCACAGGCGCTAATAATTTTAAACCAAGTTGGGTAGCGCCCTCTTTCGCATGTATGATTGCATTTTTAAAATGTATATGCGCGCTTGATTCATCACTACAAACAAACCTGCTGCCTATTTGAACTGCGTCCGCTCCTAACACCATTGCAGCTAAAATTTGTTCCCCACTCGCAATGCCACCGGCCGCAATCACAGGAATTGTTACCGCTTTTTTTACCAGTGGTATTAGTACCATAGATGTAGTTTCTTCTCGTCCGTTATGCCCACCTGCTTCAAAGCCTTCTGCTACCACCGCATCGCAACCAGCTGCTTCTGCCTTTTGTGCAAACAAAGCACTACTAACCACATGTACAACAATGATACCTGCCGCTTTTAATTGCGTTGTCCATGTTTTAGGATTTCCTGCACTAGTAAAAACGATAGGCACTTTTTCTTCTATAATAATTTGAACATGTGCGGCCATGTCAGGATATAACAAAGGCAAATTAACTGCGAAAGGTTTGGAGGTAGCTGCTTTAGTTTTTTGAATATGCGTTCTTAAAACATCGGGATACATACTACCTGCACCAATAATACCTAAGCCCCCCGCATTACTCACCGCACTCGCTAATTTCCAGCCACTCACCCACACCATACCAGCTTGTATAATTGGGAGTTCTATTTTGAATAGTTGTGTGATTCGATTCTCAAAAAGCATAACAAATTTATTTAGCTATGAACAATCTACAACGCGGCACTTCTAATTAACCGAAATCAATTTCTGTATTGTCGCCAATATTTAAAGTTCTACTTAACCCTTTAATTGCGGCATCACTTCCTATTAAGGAATTATCTAGCACTACTTCATCAAGTGTTGTATAAGAACCAATAATACTATCTTTTACTACCGAACTTTTAATGACTGTGTCATTGCCAATGGTAACATGTGGGCCAATAATTGAATTTTCAATTACACAACCATCTGCAATACTTACCGGAGGAATAATGATACTATTAACATAAAGTTCAGGGCTAATTGTTACACCGCCCGATTTTTTCAATAACACTGCATTTGCTTCTAATAAGGTTTCCTTCTTGCCACAATCATACCAATGTTTTACTTTAAAGGACTGAAATTTTACGCCCTTTTTTACCATGCACTCCAATGCATCAGTTAAATTATATTCACCGTTTGATTTAATGTTCTCGTTAAAAAGTTGCTGGAAACATTCAAACAAAATTCTAGATTCTTTTATTTTATACAAACCAACTAATGCATTATTACTTTTAGGAATGGATGGTTTTTCAATGGCATGTTCAATAAATCCTTCCTCATTTACTTCCACTACTCCAAATTGTCTAGGATCGTCTACCTTTTTTATACCCAACATACTATAGGGACTCTCCATTACTTCACGTATATCAAATTCACAAATGGTATCACCAAGTGAAATAAAAACTTCGTCATCTCCTACAATATTTTTTGTTAATTCAATTGCGTGCGCAGTTCCTTGACGGTCGGTTTGGTATACAAAATGCGTTTTAACATTTGGATAGGTTTGTTGCACGTAGTCTTGAATTTTTTCACCCAAATACCCTACAATAAATATGAATTCGTTAATCCCCACCTCCCGCAATTGATCCACTATAAAACTCAAAATGGTTTTACCCGCAATTGGAATAAGTGCTTTAGGTTGAGTATAGGTATGTGGTCGTAATTTGGTGCCTGCTCCTGCGACCGGTATAATAGCCTTCATGCTTAATTATTTTGGGGAGGATAAAAGTAGCAAATAAGTGCTATTAAAAGGCTATTTCAGGGCCTGAAATACACATTTGGCCCAAAACAGCATGAAAATGTGGATATTCAAGCAGCAAATGTTGAAACATCGCTTTGATAAGGCTTTAGAATCAATTATTTTTGCAAAAATATTCTATTATGCAAAGAGATACGCTTGTTTTTGATATCATACGTCAAGAATTAGAACGCCAACGCAGAGGCATTGAATTAATTGCTTCCGAGAACTTCACAAGCTTACAGGTGATGCAAGCTATGGGTAGCGTTATGACTAATAAATACGCAGAAGGATATCCTGGCCGTCGTTATTATGGAGGTTGTGAAATAGTAGATAAAACAGAAACATTAGCCATTGACCGATTAAAAGAAGTTTTTGGTATTGAATATGCAAACGTGCAACCACACAGTGGAGCGCAAGCAAATGCTGCAGTAATGTTAGCCATCTTACACCCTGGCGATGCAATCCTAGGATTAGATTTAAGCATGGGTGGCCATTTAACACATGGTTCAGCAGTTAACTTTTCTGGTAAAACTTACAAACCACAATTTTATGGAGTGGTAAAAGAAACAGGATTAATTGATTATGAAATGTTAGAAAGCCAAGCAAGAACACATAAACCAAAATTAATTATTTGCGGAGCAAGTGCTTATAGCCGTGATATTGATTACGCGCGTATCCGTAAAGTTGCTGATGAAGTGGGTGCATTTGTATTAGCCGACATTGCACATCCAGCTGGATTAATTGCAAAGGGATTATTAAGTTCTCCTTTTAACCATTGTCATTTTGTTACTTCAACAACCCACAAAACATTACGTGGCCCACGTGGTGGTGTGATTATGATGGCAAAAGATGGCGAAAATACATTAGGCTTAAAAGACATGAAAGGCAATTTAAGATTATGGTCAAATGTGATTGATATGGCGGTTTTCCCAGGCACACAAGGTGGTCCATTGGAACATGTTATTGCTGCAAAAGCAATTGCTTTTGGCGAAATACTTACCGATGAATTTACTGTGTACGCGAAACAAGTACAAAAAAATGCACAAGTAATGGCAGCTGCATTTGTTGCTAAAGGATATGAAATTATTAGTGGCGGAACCGATAACCACTTAATGTTAATTGACCTTCGTAATAAAAATATAAGTGGCAAGAAAGCAGAACAAGTTTTAGGGTTAGCCGATATTACTGCTAATAAAAATATGGTGCCTTACGACGACAAATCGGCATTTGTAACTTCTGGTATACGCTTTGGAGTTGCGGCAATTACTTCACGTGGAATGCTTGAAAATCATATCCCATTTGTGGTAGATGCAATTGATACTGTATTAATGAATGCCGAAAACGAAACCATATTGGCAAATACAAGAAAAGACGTGAACAAGTTTATGGAACAGTTTGTAATGTATCCTGAGTTGGGTTAATAGAAATTATACAATTAGGTACCTTATACCAAAGGGATAGTCCACGGCAAAGTGGGCTATCCCTTTTTTTATTGTCAAACTTGATGGGCTGTTTAAATTAGTTTAGTAACTTTAGGTATGATACAAAGAATACAAACCATTTGGTTATTGCTAGCAAGTGCAGCAGCATTTGTTACTTTACGTTTACCCTTTTATTATACGCCTACCCCAATGGCATTAGAAATTGACGGGAGTGCTCAATACACTACCCTAATTTCATTGGCATTTAGCGGCTGCCTATCATTTATAAGTATCTTCCTTTATGGCAACAGAATGCTACAACTTAAAGTAGTATTAGTAAACTTCTTTTTATCGGTATTAATTGGGTTCTTTATTTATAAGATAGTAATTGCTAACCCAGGTGGCGGATTTACACTTCCCTCCGTTGGTTTATTTTTACTTCCCATTCTACAATTAATGTCTGTGGTGAATATTTATAAGGACCAGCGCATGGTTAGCAATGCGGACCGTTTGAGATAGTAAAAGTTAATTTACTTAGCACTCCTCTCTATATTTTATAAATTGGATAGCCAAGTAATGGCATGCCCTTCTTTGCCCCATTGCTTCAAACCTTTGCTGATGCTAATTAAAACTAAGAAACGCGTTTATGGGTAACAATAGCAACAACACCATGTTTTGCCTTATCGCCATATTTTTTTAGTGCTGCTTTGTCTTTAATCACATTAACACTTTTTATTTCATTAGGATTAATTTTCAATACCGCTTCTTCACTTGTTGCTATACCATCCACTAAAAACAATGGACGTTCTTTTGAATTTGTTTTTGCCCCGTTCACTTCACCTTTCCCTTTTATATAAACAGTTTTGTCAGCATTATTTACAACACCTGTTCCATGCATTATCATTAATGTATTAGGCGCAGCTTCATCATTTTGGTCTGAAGCCTTACTCTCATTACCCTTGTTCAGCTTAGTGACAATTTCAATAACCCCATTCTTACCTGCTGTTCCATATTTTTTAGTATACTTGGCATCCTTAAATACATTTATACTTTCAATGGTATTAGGGTCAATATCTTCCATTTTTAATGCTGACAATACTTTTCCATCTACTACCAATAAGGGCTTATTTAAAGCTGATTCAATTACAACACCCTCATTGGGGGTAGGCGCATTGTCATTTTGGAGCACTACTAATGCTGCTGGTGGTGGGGGTGCTATGGATTTGGGTGGTGGGGGTGGCGGTGTTTTTTTAATTACGACTTTAGGTTTACTTGTGTCATTAATAAATACACGCTCCACTAATAAATTAGCATTCGTTTCTAATACATTTTTAACAGCGCTAACTTTACTTGTAATACGTTCCGTTGCATTTACTTTTACCGAAAAAATTCCAACTGCAAATACCAATAATGGCAAAATCATTACTCTTCTTACATAAGAGTATTTTGTTTTTTTTGAAGTCGTTAACATAATTAATCTTCTTTTAATAGATGAATAAAAAAATGAATGAGAAGGATTTAAGAAATGGTTTCCGTAATGGGTCTGCAACAACATTTGCGCAAATGATGCTACATCACTATTTCCTACCGCTTCCTCGTCCGCTATAAACTCATGAATAGTTTGCAATTCCTTCTGAATTAGCCAGCTGAACGGATTCATCCATAATACAGATGAAACAATTTGACAATACAACCTGTCCCATGTATGCTTTTGCTGTATATGGGTTAGTTCGTGTTTAAATATTTTTTGACCATTGTTGTCATGCAACGAAATGGATTTTTTCCAGAATAAATTATCCAAAAATGAAAATGGCGCTTCTTCTTCCTCAATGCTCATGAAATCAAATCCATCCATATGCATTACTTCGGCCTTTTGTTTGAGCTGATATATTTTAATGATATTAACGCAAAGCAGCAGTAATAAACCAATGCCAACTAAACCAACTCCAATTAAAGACCAGTCCATCCAATCTAATTGTATGCCAGGACTCGATTTTCCAGATTCAATCATAAAATTGAATACTTGAGATGAACCAGTTAACACGGGCGATTCAACCGTAAACCAACTAAAGTTGAATAACGGAATAATTAAGCTTAATGTTAGCGATAACAATAAAAAGAACCGATTGTAATAATGGAATTTTTTATCTCTAAGGGCAAACCAATAGTAGCCAAAGAAGATACCCGCCACCACTATTGTTTTTAATACGTACAATAAAATAAGTTGACTAGTCATTGCGCTTGTTTTTTAATTGTTCTAAAAGCAATTCTAAATCTTGAATAGACATTTGTTTCTTATCTACTAAAAAGGAAACGACATTGGAGTAAGACCCTTCAAAATAGCGTTCCGTTAATCCCTCTATTCTCTGAGCCGAATATTCCGATTTAGAAACCAAGGGATGATAAAAGTTATTCCTGTTTGGGTTTTGAATCCCAACAAATTGTTTCTCCACCAAAATTTTTAACAAGGTAGCTAGGGTGTTGTGGTGTGGCTTAGGTTCATCCAGGGCTTCTAATAAATCCTTGATATACCCTCCAGTATCCAATGCCCATAATGCTTGCATAATTTGCTCTTCGGCTTGTGTCAATTTTTTCATAATTAGGTATTATTCGCTTTCTAACTAAATTCTTAGTCAATATTATAACTAATTTTTTAGTTATGCAAAATATATTTTAAAAATCCTAGGTATTAGGTGTAAAAAGCATAGTTTTATGATATCATATTAATATCAAATTACTACTATGGAAAAAGTTACTACCCCCTTAAACGGATACAGAGCTGCTATTTATGCAGTCATAACATTTGTATTAGGAATTGCAAGTATTGTTAATGCGAACTATATTATCGAAAGCTCACCCGCATTCGTGTTTTTAGGAATCATCCTATTTGTTGTCACTGTGTTTTTATTAAAGGGCCTAACCATTGTGGACCCGAATTATAGCATCGTGTTAACCTTCTTTGGTAAATATGTAGGCACTTTAAAAGAAAATGGTTTGCAATTTG
>CAJATB010000169.1 GCA_903944755.1 uncultured Bacteroidota bacterium | reverse complement strand
GCGGTTAGGTTTATCATTTCTTCTGTTGTATCAATGCCGTGTTCTGCCAGCCTACCTAAATATAAATTACAATTAAACTTTTTTGCGATTTGCTTATGTACAGGGTCGCCTTCCATTTGACTTGCACTAAAGCCAGGCAAATAAACTATTGCATATTCGGTAGGCATTTTTGCACTATCGGCCCAAATAATACTAGCTTGGTTATTAGGTTTAATTTTATGAACTCGTTCCATTGTTTGTACATATTCGTCTAAATTTATATTGCTATCAATGCTCGGAAGCGTGTTGTTAAAAACTGGATTTGAAGGGGCAGGTCCCAATAAATAAACAATTGTAAGTATAAATGTACCAGCAAGTATGACTTTTAAAATACGCATAAAATAGTAATTTATACTAAAGCTACTCAAATTGCATTTCCTATAAAAAATATTTTACGTACCTTAATTGCTTAAATCTAGCTCATGTCTAAAGAAAGATTTCTATCCCTTGATGTATTTAGGGGTATGACAATTTGTTTAATGATCATTGTAAATACGCCTGGCGACTGGGCTGTAACCTTTGCGCCATTCTTACATGCAAACTGGAATGGGTTTACTCCAACGGATTTAGTTTTCCCATCGTTCTTATTTGCAGTTGGTAACGCGATGAGTTTTGTTTTGCCTAAATGGGAGAAAGAAAATAATGCGTTGGTGGTTTTTAAAATTATTAAACGAACTGCACTCATTTTTTTACTAGGCTACCTGATGTATTGGTTTCCTTTTACAAGTCCTATAGCGGATACAAGAATACTTGGGGTGCTTCAAAGGATAGCTTTATGTTACGGGTTGGGAGCCATTATTGCTCATTTTATGCACCAACGTGTCATAATGATATTATCAGCAATCATACTTTTGGCATACTGGTATATAAGTGTACATTTTGGAACGCCCGGTGATCCTTTAAGCCTTACAGGTAATGTTGGAATTAAGTTTGATACCTGGCTGATGGGAGAGCGTCATATGTACCATGGTGAAGGTTTGGCTTTTGATCCCGAAGGCTGGTTAAGTACGCTACCGGCGCTTGTAAATGTATTAATCGGCTTTAGGGTGGGTAGTTATATTCAAGAAAAAGGAAAAACTTATGAAGGTTTGGCTCATTTGTTTATGTGGGGTGCTGGTTTCATTTTCCTTGCTTTTATGTGGAATTACCAATTCCCAATTAATAAAAAACTTTGGTCTAGCTCATTTGTGCTATTGACAGTGGGTTTGGATATGGTTATAATAGGTACCCTTATTTATAGAATTGAATTGCAAAGACAATTACAGTTTTCATGGTTTTTCGAGGTATTTGGGAAGAATCCCTTGGTTATATATTTATTTTCGGAGTTACTACTTACCACCCTATTTTTAATACATATTGGGGATCAGTCCCTTTTTAGCTGGATTTTCCAGCACGGATTCTCTTATTTTGCTCCTTATTGGGCATCATTAGCATTCGCCATTTCTTATATGTTGGTTTGCTGGTTACTGGGTTATATATTAGATAAATATAAAATATATATCAGAGTTTAAATCTATTCGTCCCTTTTTCTCCCTTTTGTTTTTTTTAGGACTGTAAACGGCGTACCTTTGCAGCCTCAAAACAGTACATGGAAATAAGAAACATCGCTATTATAGCTCACGTTGACCACGGCAAAACAACCCTGGTGGACAAAATTTTGCACGCAACTAAGGTATTCAGAGACAACCAGGAGACTGGGGACTTAATCATGGATAGCAATGAGTTAGAGCGTGAAAGAGGTATTACTATCCTAAGTAAAAACGCTTCAGTTACCTATAAAGGTGTTAAAATCAACGTAATCGATACTCCAGGTCACAGTGACTTTGGTGGAGAAGTTGAACGTGTTTTGAAAATGGCTGACGGTGTTTGTTTGTTGGTGGATGCATTTGAAGGCCCAATGCCACAAACGCGTTTCGTTTTACAAAAAGCATTGCAATTGAACTTAAAGCCAATTGTAATTATTAATAAAGTGGATAAAGAAAACTGTCGTCCTGATGAAGTGCATGATGCAGTATTCGAATTATTTTTCAATTTGGATGCAACCGAAGAACAATTAAATTTCCCTACTTTTTACGGTAGTGGTAAAAATGGTTGGTTCAATGATAGCTTAACTCAGTGTGAAGACATTACTCCATTAATGGATGGTATTTTGAAATATGTTCCAGGTCCTGATGTGAAGGAAGGACATACTCAAATGCAAATTACTTCATTGGATTATTCATCTTTCTTAGGTCGTATTGCAATTGGAAAAGTAGAAAGAGGAACTATTAAAGAAGGTCAAAACATTGTGTTAGTGCAAGCTGATGGTAGCATTAAGAAAAACAAGGTTAAAGAATTATACGTATTTGAAGGAATGGGTAAACGTAAAGTAACAGAAGTAGTTTCTGGTGATTTATGCGCTGTGGTTGGCTTAGAAGATTTCAATATCGGAGATACTATCGCAGATCCAGAAAATCCTGAAGCGTTACCAGTTATTAGTGTGGACGAACCTACTATGAGTATGACTTTTAGTATTAATAACTCTCCATTCTTTGGTAAAGAAGGTAAGTTTGTTACTTCTCGTCACATACGTGATCGTTTAATTAAAGAAACAGAAAAGAACTTAGCATTACGTGTTGAAGAAACAGATAGTGCAGATAGTTTCTTGGTATACGGCCGTGGTATTTTACACTTAGGTGTACTTGTTGAAACAATGCGTCGTGAAGGTTATGAATTAACAGTAGGTAATCCTCAAGTTTTAGTAAAGGATATTGATGGTAAAAAACATGAGCCATTTGAAATATTAGTAGTTGACGTTCCTGCTGATTTCAGTGGTAAGGTTATTGACTTAGTAACTCAAAAGAAAGGGGAGATGTTGATTATGGAATCTAAAGGTACTATGCAGCATTTGGAATTTGATATTCCTGCAAGGGGATTGATTGGTTTACGTTCTCAAATGTTAACCCAAACTGCTGGCGAGGCTGTTATGGCACATAGCTTTAATGAGTACAAGCCTTGGAAAGGACATATTCCTGGTAGAAGCAATGGCGTATTAATTGCTAAAACTGGTGGTACAACTACCGCTTATTCAATTGATAAACTACAAGATAGAGGCCGTTTCTTTATTGAGCCAGGTGAGGAAGTGTATGCAGGTCAAGTATTGGCAGAACATATTAAGCCAGGTGATTTGAATATTAACGCTGTGGAGATGAAAAAATTAACGAACCACCGTGCAAGCGGAAGTGACGACAGTGTTCGTATCACCCCAAAAATTCAGTACACATTAGAAGAATGTATGGAATACATTCAGTTTGATGAGTGTATTGAAGTAACGCCAAAATCGGTTCGTATGCGTAAGTCTTTGTTAGATGAAAATGACCGTAGCAAAGCAACAAAATCGAATAATAACTAAGTAGTACTTTAAAACATTTATAGTTTTATACCAAAAAGGTCCCGACACGTCGGGACCTTTTTTAAAATACAAAAGCCAGGTTTTGATATTTTTCAAATTCCAGGAAAAAAAATATCAAAAACCAAAAAGGTCCCGACACGTCGGGACCTTTTTTAAAATATAAAAGCCAGGTTTTGATATTTTTCAAATTCCAGGAAAAAATTAAAAGGGTTTATTCAACGCTTTCCATAACATATCTTTTAGTTCTACTAAATTTTTCTGTGTTGCAGAGGAAATGAAAATATGAGGAATGTTTTTTGGTAATTCATTTTCAATAGCGGTAGTTAGTTCTTCGTCTAACAAATCTGACTTACTTATCGCTATAATAAATTCCTTCTGTAAAAGTTCTGGATTAAATTTTTCTAATTCGTGTTTTAGAATTTCGAATTCTTTTTTATGATCATCTGCATCTGCTGGAATTAAAAATAGCAAAACAGCATTACGCTCAATATGCCTTAAGAACCTGTGGCCTAATCCCTTTCCTTCCGCAGCCCCCTCAATAATTCCTGGTAAATCGGCAATACAAAAGGACCTATTGTTTCTATATTCAACCATCCCTAATTGTGGGGTAAGTGTTGTAAATGCGTAGTTGGCTATTTTAGGTTTGGCAGCCGTGATAACAGAAAGTAATGTTGATTTACCTGCGTTAGGAAATCCAACTAATCCAACATCAGCCAATACTTTTAATTCTAAATTTTTCCATCCTTCCACTCCTTCTTCGCCTGGCTGTGCATATTCAGGAACTTGTTGTGTTGGAGTTGCAAAATTACTATTACCTAAGCCACCACGTCCACCCTTCAGCCAAATATATTCTTGGCCATCCTGCAAAATCTCTGCTTCTACTTTGCCTGTTTCTTCATCTCTTGCAATGGTACCTAACGGCACTTCAATAATAATATCTTCTCCGTCTTTTCCAGTACACTTGTTCTTACTTCCGTTCTCGCCATTTTGGGCAATTACATTTTTGTAGTAACGTAAATGCAACAAGGTCCATAATTGGGAATTACCTCTTAAAATGATATGACCACCCCTGCCTCCGTCGCCGCCATCAGGGCCGCCTTTAGCAGTTAATTTATTTCTTAAAAAATGCTTACAACCAACGCCACCGTGACCACTGTGGGCGAAAATTCTGATGTAATCAATAAAGTTGTTCTTCTCTGACACTGTAAAAATATTATCTGCGAAGGTAACATAATCCTTATTGTTTATCGCATTAATATACTATTTGCTGACTTTTAATCCATCAATTAGAATGGCAACCATGTTTTGTTCCAATTCTACAGCACTAATTTTTTTTGTGGATCTATGCCAGCTTTCAATACCACTCACTGCATGTAAAAAGATAAGGACTACTGTAGGTGCATCAATTGGTTTTATTTCCTTATTTCTAATTCCTTCTTCAATAATAGCGGCAATTCTTTTACGATATACCCTTCGTTGGTTTTGGTAATTGGATAAATAAGGGTCCGACAGGTGCTTCCACTCTCTGTCACTCACATAAACTTCTTCGTATTGATTAATCATCTCACTGATATGAAAACGCAGCAATTTCTCCATTTTTTGAAGAGAACTAATTGGTTCGGACTCAATCTCGTCCATCTTTAGTACAAATCGGTTAGCAACACTAAAAACGAGCTCGTGTAACAACTCGCTTTTTGATTTAATATGGTTATACAAACTTGCAGCTTCAACCCCCACTGCCTCAGCTAAATCACGCATACTTGCGGCCTTATACCCCTTTTCTCTAAATAAAGTAGCTGCTTTGCTTACAATTACGTCTTTTCTTGAGCCGTTCTTCTCAGTTTTAATTCTAGCCATACTATTTCCCGATTAGTTGTTAGTACAAAAGTATCGAATTAATTCTTTAATTCATGATACATTTTTAAAATAAATGCCAATTCCGTTAGTTTTTGTAAATCAATTACTTACAAAATACAAAAGCTCCTTAACCATAGCTAAACCTTATTCTATGCACTAAAAATCGTAGTTTCGCCCCTGAAAATAAAAATCATTCAAATGTCTTTAGTAGTAGTAGGATCAATGGCCTTCGATGCCATAGAAACACCCTTTGGGAAAAGTGATAAAATTATAGGTGGTGCTGCCACTTATATTGCCTGGTGCGCATCAAATTTTACACCAGTTAAACAAATTTCTGTTGTAGGTGGTGATTTTCCACAATCTGAATTGGATGCATTAACCTCAAGAGGTGTTGATTTAGAGGGAGTTCAAATCAAGAAAGATGAAAAGACATTTTTCTGGAGTGGTAAGTATCATATGGATATGAATACACGTGATACATTGGATACACAATTGAATGTGTTGGAAAATTTCACACCTGTTGTCCCAGATAGTTACCAAGATTGCGAAATTTTAATGTTAGGTAATTTAGTGCCATCGGTACAAAGCAGCGTAATTAAGCAAATGAAAAATCGCCCTAAATTAATCGTAATGGATACGATGAACTTATGGATGGACATTATGTTAGACGACTTAAAGCATACAATTAGTTTGGTTGATATCTTATCAGTAAACGATAGTGAAGCAAGACAATTAACAGGTGAATATAGTTTAGTGAAAGCGGCTAAAAAGATTTTGACTATGGGGCCTAAATACGTAATTATCAAAAAAGGAGAACATGGGGCTTTGTTATTCCATGAGAACGAAGTATTTTTTGCACCAGCATTACCATTAGAGGAAGTTTTCGACCCAACTGGAGCAGGGGATACTTTTGCAGGTGGTTTTGTAGCACATTTAGCTAAAACCAAAGATTATTCTTTCGAGAATATGAAGTCTGCAATCATTGTAGGCAGTGCTTTAGCTAGCTTCTGTGTTGAAAAATTTGGTACACATCGATTGACTGAAATTAGCATGGCAGATATTAAAGAACGCATACAATCGTTTGTTCAGTTAGTTAATTTTGATATTGAATTAGTATAAATTTGGTGATTCATTAGAATCCGATTATTTTCGTGTTAGAATAACATCAAAAAAAATAAAGCATGAACAATTATAAACATACAAAACAAATTAAGAAACCACTCTAAGAGGAAGGTGCTGATTGTTTGTATGTCTAAAAATATACTCAGAAGCCTTCCAAATTTTGGAAGGCTTTTTTAATTTATCTAAGCCGTTGTAAAATAAATAGACGTAGATACATTAAAAAACTTTGGGGGTGTTTTATCAATGAAACAGGAATATTTAATATAATAAAATAATAAAAATGAAAGTAGCTGTAGTTGGCGCCACTGGTTTAGTTGGTACAAAAATGTTGCAAGTATTAGCAGAAAGAAATTTTCCAGTAACTGAATTAATCCCAGTGGCTTCAGCGCGTAGCGTAGGGAAGGAAGTGATTTTTAAAGGTAAGTCCTATAAAGTAGTTGGAATGGAGGAAGGTATTGCAGCAAAGCCAGCAGTGGCTTTGTTTTCAGCTGGGGGAAGTACTTCCCTAGAATGGGCGCCAAAATTTGCAGCAGCTGGTATTCGCGTTATTGATAATTCTTCTGCGTGGAGAATGGACCCAACCAAAAAATTAGTGGTGCCAGAAGTAAACGCATCTGTTTTAACAGCCAACGATTTAATTATTGCGAATCCAAATTGCTCTACCATTCAAATGGTAGTTGCTTTGCAACCTTTGCATGATAAATATAAAATTAAAAGAGTGGTGGTAAGCACTTATCAAAGTGTAACGGGTACTGGTAAAAAAGCAGTAGATCAGTTAATGGAAGAAAGAAAAGGAAGTCAAGTGGCTGCTGCAGATATGGCATATAAGTACACCATTGATTTGAATGCTATTCCGCAGATTGATGTTTTTTTAGAGAATGGGTATACCAAAGAGGAAATGAAGATGGTGAAAGAAACTTGCAAAATTATGCAGGACGATAATATCAAAGTTACAGCGACTACTGTTCGTATTCCAGTGATGGGTGGACACAGTGAAAGTGTAAATGTGGAATTTGAAAATGAATTTGATTTGAATGAATTGATCGCATTACTTGGCACTGCGCCTGGTGTGGTTGTGCAACAAAATGATGGGGATCAATTTTATCCAATGCCTTTATGGGCACACGAAAAGGATGAAGTTTTTGTAGGACGTTTGCGCAGAGATGAAACACAAGCGAAAACATTAAATATGTGGATTGTAAGTGACAACTTGCGTAAAGGTGCCGCTACCAATGCCATTCAAATCGCAGAATACCTTTCCGCAAAAGGGATTATTTAGTTTTTGTTAAATTAGTGAGATACATTTTGATGCTGAACTTTTAGCGTAAATGACGATAGAGAAGAATAAAATGTATCTGACTAATTAATTAGTTCAACAAAGTCCGCCTCGGTAATAATTCTTATCGAGGCAATTTTTTTGGCTTTTTCTAATTTACTTCCGGCGTCCTCGCCCACCACTAAGTAGTTTAATTTACTGCTAACGCCACTTAATATATGTCCACCACGTGCTTCTACCATAGCTTCTGCGTCTGAACGTTTTAGTTGGGTTAAGGTGCCAGTAAACAAAAAGTTCAAACCCGACAAGTTACCATCCACGGCTGTGGTATTGGTTTGTATAAGATTTAGTCCAAGGGATGCTAGTTGCTGTATGAGCTGAATGTTTTGTGGTTCGTGGAAGAAATGAAAAATACTTTTTGCAACTTTCACACCCACGTCTTCAAAGGATTGCAATTGTTCTTCACTAAAATCTTTTAAGTCCAAAAGGTGATTAAGGTGACTTGCTACCGTTTTTGCTGTGGTCTCTCCAACAAAACGAATGCCTAAAGCATATAGCAAGCGATATAAGGGTTGCTTTTTTGAAGCAGCTATTGCAGTTATTAAATTTTCCACACTTTTCTTACCAAAACCCTCTAAAGTGCTAATTTTTTCAAAGTCCAATGTATAAATATCGGGTATGGATTTAAGTAAACCTAGCTCGTAAAACTTTCTAATATTGGCGTCTCCAAAACTTTTAATATCCATGGCGTCCTTACTCACAAAGTGAATAATGCGTTCAACAATCTGTGCAGTACATAGTGGGTTATTGCATCTCCATACCGCTTCTATTTCTTCTTTTTCTAATGTTGCATTACAAACAGGACAGGTAGCAGGAAATTGTATGATTTTTTCATCCCCCTTTCTCAATGTTGGAATGGATTGCACAATTTGAGGAATCACATCGCCGGCCCTTTCAATAATTACAGTATCTCCCAGCCTTAAATCTTTTTCTCTGATATATTCTTCATTATGCATTGAAATACTTGATACAGTTACTCCTCCAATAGCGACGGGTTGTAATTTGGCTACAGGTGTAACTGCCCCAGTTCGACCCACTTGAAATTCTACGTGCTCTAAAATGGTAGTTGCTTGCCTAGCTTTAAATTTATAAGCTATAGCCCACCTTGGATGGTGTGAAGTCATGCCTAATTTCTCATGCAAGGCCATGTCATTTATTTTAATAACAAGTCCATCAATTTCGTAAGGCAATTCATCTCTCTTATTTTCAAAGACAGTACAAAATTCAATAACGCCTTCAATACCTTCAATTATGCTCTTTTCTTTTTGTGGGGACCTGAATCCTAGGTTCCATAAAAGTGCTAGGGAGCCACTATGCGTTTTAAGTAATTCGGGGAGTACAGCTCCTGGGATTAAATTAAAAAAACTAATATTATAAATAAAAGCGTCAAGGTTTCTTTCAGCAACTTCTTTAGGGTCCTTCATTCTCAAACTACCTGCAGCCGCGTTTCTTGGATTGGCTAATGTGGCAATTTGTTTTGCTTTTAACCTATCATTAAAAGCGGCAAAAGCGGCTTTACTCATAATAACTTCGCCTCTAATTTCTAGTTGTTGAATACCATATTTTGATAGTGGAATACTCAGCGGAATGGATTTAATTTGCTTAATATTCTGAGTGATATCATCACCGGCAATCCCATCTCCGCGCGTACATGCCCGAATCAAATGATCGTTTTCATAGATTAAGGAGATACTTGCACCATCAAATTTCGGCTCAACGCAGTAAGTAATTTTTGGGATACCAGCCCCTTCTTGTGCTTTGCGATCAAAATCAACCAAATCCGGTGCGTTATAGCTATTTTCTAAACTTAGCATTGGCACCAAATGTGGTACCGTTTCAAAGTTTGTATTTAAACTATTTCCTACTCTTTGACTTGGCGAATCTTTTGTGACAAGGGAAGGCGAAGCCGCTTCTAAAGAAAGTAGTTGTTGGTATAATAAATCATATTCATAATCGCTAATAAGTGGCGACGAAGCAACGTAATATTGGTATTCATGAAATTTTAATACATCCCTCAGCTTAGCCAGCTCAATATTATGCGGGTTTTGTAAGAAGTCTTTCGTAAGCGTTTGAAGTGCTAAAATTTGGTCTTTATTATACATGTGGTTAAATGTCTGCTAAATTACAAATTGTTTTATTCTTTTATTTCGTAATTTGGCTTCCTATTGAATTTATTTCACGTTTTGCTATATGAAAGAAAATAATAAAGATGCCAAGCAATTGGTGGCTTCTTACCCAACAGTCCCCTTAACTGTTGATTGCGTCATTTTTGGATTTGATGACAATACCTTGAAAGTGTTGCTCATAAAGAGCGATTTAGATCAATTTCATGGAAAGCTTTCCTTATTGGGCGACAATATCTTGTCTAATGAGGACTTAGATACAGCTGCAAATAGGGTATTATTGATGCGAACTGGGATGAAAGATGTGTACTTAGAACAAGTGCAAACTTTTAGTAAGCCAGATAGGCATCCCGGTGGCCGCGTGGTAACAACTGTATATGCCTCACTTTTAAATATAAAGCACCATTCATTGGATATCTTGGACAATGAATTAAAATGGCATAAAGTAACTGATATTCATACAATGGCATTCGATCATAAGGAAATTTTAGACACTTGTTATTTGTGGTTACAAAAAAGAATTCAGGAGCACCCTTTAGCCTTTAATTTACTACCTGAAAAATTCTCTTTAAGGGCATTGCAAAATGTGTACGAGGCTATATTGGACACAAAACTAGATCGACGCAATTTTAGAAAGAAATTTGCAAGTATGGGGTTCTTGAAGGATACAAATGAATTTGAATCACAAGTCACACATAGGCCAGGAAAACTATTTCTATTTGACTTTGCTGAATATGAAAAACGTAAGAAGAATTTCACAGGTATCGATTTTTAATAAATACTTGACCTTCCTTAGAATTTAATATCTTTATCTGTATATAAAACAGGGTTAATTATGTTGTATTCAATGACTGGATATGGAAGGGCAGAAACTAATTTCAAGGACAAGACCTTTTTAATTGAAATAAAATCTTTAAATGGGAAGCAGTTCGACTTACGTTTAAATATCCCAAGTTTGCTTAAGCCATATGAAGTGGAGGTTAGGAATAGGTTAAACGAGGCCCTATATAGGGGGACTGTAGAATGTACGATTTCTGTAAAATCTAATGGTGTTTCAAAACCAGTTAGTATAAATACTGAATTAGCAAAGTCTTATTATCAGCCAATTGTTGAATTAGCCAATGAGCTAGGTATTGCAACGGATAATATTTTAAGTACCTTATTAAAATTGCCTGATGTTGTTGCTTCTACAAGCGAAGTAATTAATGATGAAGAATGGGCTGCAATACATGCTTTGTTATTAAAAGCGATTGAACAAATAATAATCCACAGAAAGGATGAAGGCAAGTCGCTTGAAAAGGATTTGCTTGAACGTCTTGCTGGTATTGAAGCGCAACAGTCAGTGATTGAAATATATGAACCAAATCGTCGAAACAAAATTAAGGAAGGCTTAGTTAAGTTATTAGAACAAAATGTTGGCGCTGACAAATACGACACCAATAGATTAGAGCAGGAATTAATATACTACATCGAAAAAATAGATATTTCTGAAGAAAAAGTAAGGTTATCAAATCACCTTGAATATTTCAAGCAGGTAATTAAAGAAGTAGATGCTTGTAAAGGCAAAAAACTATCTTTTATTTTACAAGAAATAGGAAGAGAAATTAATACCACTGGTTCTAAAGCAAATGATTTAGATATTCAAAAAGCGGTGATTTTAATGAAGGACGAATTAGAAAAAGCGAAAGAGCAAATTTTAAACGTATTGTAATATGACTTCTACAAAAAGGAGTATTTTATATTTAACATTATTTGTATTTATAGTGCTTGCAGGATGCGAGACAGTCCAGTTATATGAACAAAATACAAGCTATCCCGACCACAAGTGGGCGTCGAAGCAAGCCAATACTTATAAATGCACAATTGCAGATACCAATGCTTTATACAATGTATACTTTGTTATCAGGCATCATAATGCCTACCATTATAAAAATATATGGGTTGAACTTAGTACAAAATCGCCAAGTGGTATTGTTACAAAAGAAGCTGCTAATTTAAACTTAGCTGATGACGAAAAGGGTTGGCTTGGAACAGGGATGGACGATATTTATGACCAAAGAATACCTATCACAGCTCAGCCAATTAAATTGGAAAAAGGGGTATACGAATTTACCTTGCAACATACCATGCGGGAGGACCCATTACAAAATATTTTGGCAACAGGTATCAGGGTTGAAAAAGTAAAATAATGAATAGGGTAAAGCAATTAATTAATAAGCTGCAATTTGTGCGTGCCATATATTGGCTTTTCTTAATCTATATGGTTGCCGCCTTTATATGGTGGTATGTGTCCCTTGAAAACCAAAATGCTGAAATAGCTTCGGTTAAATATGAATCAATCCGTGCGGACGACCCAGCTATTTATGCTAAAGTTAAGAGCATTGAATCCTATGAAGAAAGAAAAAAATATCAATATTTGGGAGAAGGTCTTACCTTCTTATTCCTGTTTTTATTAGGTGCCATATACGTATACCGCACTTTGTTAAAGCAAATCAATTATTCTGCGCAGCAACAAAATTTCATGATGGCAGTTACACATGAATTAAAAACGCCTATAGCCATTTCACATTTAAATTTAGAGACCTTATTAAAACGTGCACTTACTCCTGAGCAGCAAAAGAAAATTATTGAAGTCACTTTACAGGAAACACAAAGGCTTGACTCGCTTTGTAATAATATATTACTTGCTTCCCAATTAGATATGGGACAATACCAAACGAATAAACAAGAAATTGAATTATCGAATATCACTTCCATGATTATTAAATCATTTAAAGAACGATATCCGCAGCGTAAGTGGATTAGTGCTGTTCAGGAAGATGTTTTTATGGAAGGCGAGCCTGTATTAATTCAATTACTATTAAATAATTTACTAGAAAATGCGCATAAGTATTCAAACGCAGACACCCCGGTAGCTATTGAATTATTCTCAAAAGACAACAAAATTGTATTAAATGTAAAAGACCAAGGAGTAGGTATTTTACCAAGTGAGAGAGATAAAGTTTTCGAAAAATTTTATAGAATAGGTACAGAATTCACGCGTTCAACTAAAGGCACTGGCTTGGGTTTATATTTGTGCAAACGTATTGCTGACTTTCACAATGCAAGTTTAGTTGTAACTAGCAATCAGCCTAGTGGAAGCATTTTCACCTTCACGCATAACGGGTAACAAGTATGTCAAAATATTCAATATTATTGGTGGAAGACGAAGTGCATTTACATGATGCCTTAAAGCTAAATCTAGAATTAGAAGGGTACGAAGTGACTTCGGCTTATGATGGCCCCAATGCGCTTAATAAAATTGCACATGCTCATTTTGATTTAATGATTTTGGATGTCATGTTACCTGGCTTGGATGGATTTTCAATTACAGAAACCGTAAGACTTAATAATATTGACACACCTATACTTATACTAAGTGCGAAAAACACAAGTGCAAATAAAGTACAGGGGCTAAAATTGGGAGCAGATGATTACATGACCAAGCCTTTTAATTTAGAAGAATTGTTATTAAGGGTTGCTAAATTGATACAGAAATCAGTTGGTCAATACCAAGCTGCATCAATGGATGAATACAAATTTTCGGGGCATGCTATTAATTTCACGTCACTTGAAGCATTAACTAGTAAAGGTGATAAAATTGACTTAACAAAAAAAGAAGCCATGTTGCTTAAGTTGTTGATTGAAAATAAAAATACGGTAATCACAAGGGAAAGAATCTTGCAAGCTGTATGGGGATATAATGTTTTTCCTAATACGAGAACTATAGACAACTTCATTTTAAACTTTCGCAAGTATTTTGAGCTAGATTCTCGTAACCCCTTGCATTTCATATCTATTCGCGGGATTGGCTATAAATTTCAGGATTAACCCCCTTTTTGTACAATCTTTTTTATAATTAAGCGTTTAGTTAGTAGTTAATTTACGCTCATGTCCCTGACATCCATTCAAGATTTCGTAGAACCAGTTAGTTTAGACCTGCTTTCTAATGATGAAGGCTATAGGGATACTCAATTAGGCAAGCATATAAAGGTAAACGAAGGGGATTTGCCTGACATTACAGAAGCAGACATTGTAATTATAGGGGCGGGCGAGTGTCGAGGTGGGGGGTTTCCGTTAAATGGACATGCAGCAGCTAACGGGGTTCGGTCGGCTTTGTATTCATTGTATTATTGGCATTCCCAAGTGCAAATTGTGGATATAGGAAATGTTAAACTAGGACAAAGTATTCAAGACAGTTATGCAGCATTAAGAACAGTAATTTCGGAATTAATCTTACAAAATAAGAAAGTGGTTATTATTGGTGGGTCACACGATTTATCCCTAGCGCAATACCATGCATACACTTCCATTCCAACATTAGTAAATGCGGTGGTGGTAGATGCTAAAATTGACCTTGATTTGGAAGCACGACTTCCGACCGACCACTTTTTAGAAGAACTATTTACAGGTTTACCGAATCATTTAAATCATTACGCGCATATAGGTTTTCAAAGTTATTTTATGCACCCGCATATGTTAGAAACTATTGACAAACTCCGATTTGATTGCTTTAGGTTAGGGAAAGTGAGAGAAGATATGGAAGAGATGGAACCTGTTATTAGAGATAGTCATATGATGAGTTTTGATATCAGCGCTATTCAACATGCACAAGCACCTGCCAACCGTATTACGCCTAATGGATTGAATGGAGAAGAGGCTTGTATTTTAATGCAATATGCGGGGATGAGCTGGAAGACAAGCACTATTGGATTATTCGGTTATCAAGCCGAACATGATATGAATGGTTTAACAGCAATTCAAATGGCACAAATGATTTGGTATATTATTGACGGGGTACAAAAGGGAAAAAAGGAATCGCCTCTTTCTGAAACGGATCGTTTTAAAGAATTTCATATTGCCTTCTCTGATATTGAAACCAATTTTGTGCAAAGTAAAAATACGGGTCGTTGGTGGATGCAATTACATAATAACGAATGGTGCCCTTGCAGTTACAAAGATTATTTAGTAGCTTCCAATAACGAAATTCCAGAACGATGGTTAAGAGCATTAGAAAGAGAATAACAACGCAAGTGAAAGTACTTTTAGCAGCAATTATTTTAATATTGACTGCTGGGTGTGGTGTTCAGAAAGCCCAAAAAACTTTATTAGCAAGCCCTTCCTTAAAAGGAGCACATGTTGGTATAGCAATATATAACGACACAAAATCGCAATGGGTTGGTAAATACCAAAGCGACCATTATTTCACCCCTGCGAGTAATACTAAAATTTTGGCTACTTATTTAGGCCTTAAATTTTTAGGAGATTCTTTGCCAGGTTGGAATGTAGCAGAGAATGCAGATACTTTATTTTTAACACCATTAGGGGATCCTAGTTTCCTTCATCCAGATTTTAGTTATCAGCCAGTTATAGCATTAATTAAGCAAACAAAAAAGCAGGTAATTATTCGCGCGATAAATACTTCGGACCATTTTGAACCATTTGGAGATGGCTGGGCCTGGAATGATTTCGCAGAGGACTATCAACCTGAAAGAAGCAGGATGCCTATTTACGGGAACGTGGTCCATTTTTACCAGCACAAAGGGAATTTGGCGGCAATTAAACCTTTTTATTTTTTCAAAGAGTATGTTGATTTGAATACGACTTATCAAAAAAATTGGACTAGAAAAAGAGTGGGGAACGTATTTTATACTACTGGTGAAAAAAATACAGCCGCTTATTTTCAAGTACCGTTTAGCCAATATTTTGAACCATTTTTACCTGTAAGTTTATTGAATGACACTCTACAACTAATTATCCCATTTGTAGCAGACAATAAAGGCATTAATAGGGAGCAGAAAATTATTAAAACAGTGCCAACCGATTCTTTATTAAAAATTATGATGCGCCGTAGTGATAATTTTTTCGCTGACCAGGTATTGCTAATGGCAAGTGAACAATTGCTAGGGAAAATGGATGATGCCGCATTAATTGATACTGTTATGAAAACCGATTTTTCAAATCTCCCTCAAAAAATGCGATGGGCTGATGGTAGTGGGTTAAGTAGGTACAATTTAAATACGCCTGAAAACTATGTAACAATTTTAAAAAGCATGCAGGATCAATTTGGTCAAGCACGCGTTACTAACATATTTGAAACTGGCGGCGAAGGTACACTATCTGCTTATTTTAAAAACTTCCCTGGGGAATTACATGCTAAAACTGGCAGCTTAGGAGGTCAGATAGCATTGAGTGGGTTTATATTTACACAAAAGCAACAAAAATTATATTTCTCTGTTCTAGTGTCAAACCATATGAGTCCAACAAGCGCAGGCGTGCGAAGGGTCGTTGAAACTTATTTAAGAGAAGTTGCAAAAAGAAATTAATAAATTTCACCCGACTTGGATTAAGGCTATTTGCTAAATAAGCCGTCTAGGTATTCTTCTTTAAATTCAATATAGGTTGGCGCACCACTAGCTGTTATATTAGGCGTTTCGCATTCAACTAGGGACTCAATTAAGCCATGCATTTCTTTTTGTGTAAGCGACTGTCCGGCTTTAATAGCCATTTGACGAGCCATACAACGAATTAATTTTTCGCGCTTACTAAATTTAATATCTCCGCTAAAATGCTTGAACTGTTCTAATAATAATTCAATTGCATTTTTTTCATTCCCTGAAATAACATCGGCAGGTATTCCTTGTATGATAAAACTATTTTGTCCAAATGGTTCAATTTCGTATCCAATTAATGCTAAGTCCTCTATAATTTCTTCTAATAAAATCGCATCGCTAACACTTAGTTCTAACACTACAGGGAATAAACTTTTTTGTGTCGCATGGGGTTGAATACTTGCTTTCTGAAACTTTTCATACAACACCCGCTCGTGTGCTAACTGCTGATGAATCATTACACAACCATTATCAGCAGGAGCAATGATATAGGTATTATTAATTTGAAGTAATGCGGCGTCTTCGTTTATTTGCAGGCCTTTCGTTTCCTTGTACAAACCCATCGAAGAAGGTTTTACAATAAAGGATTCTTTATTATAGCCTTCTTGGCTTGTTTCATTTGCCGTACTTGGAATATCTGTAAAAAAACTTTTCCAGTCTTGTGTTCGGGCGTTGTCGGATTTTGGTATAAAATGGGCCTGATTCTTTTGCGTAAACCCTGCGTACAAAGAACTGCTTGCTGTACTTTGTATTTTTTCGTCCGTAAAAGGTTGCTGAATGGCATCCAAGCTTTGGATAGAAGCATCTAATGAAAAATCTAATGACGGTGCTATGCTAAATTGAGCAAGTGCATGTTTGACAGCAGCTTGTACAAATGCATAAATAATTTTATCGTCCTCGAATTTAATTTCTTGTTTGGTTGGGTGCACATTTATGTCCACTTGAGAAGGGTCAACGTCAATATATAAAATGTAACTAGGAAAATTTTCTTTTGAAAGCATCCCTTCAAAGGCATTGGCTACAGCATGATGTAAATACGCGCTTTTAATAAAACGCCTGTTCACGAAAAAGTATTGATCACTTCTCGTTTTTTTTGCAGTTTCAGGTTTACCTACAAATCCCGCAATAGTAAGGTAGTCGGTTTTTTCACCCACAGCAACCAGTTTTGCGTTGTAGCTATTTCCCAACACTTGAATGGCTCTTTGTTTAAAACTACCGCTGTCCCAATGATATACATCCTGTCCATTGCTAGTTAGGCTAAAATATATTTCTGGAAATGCCAAAGCTACTCTTGTAAATTCTTCTAAAATATGTTTTAATTCAGCCGCATTGCTTTTTAAAAAGTTTCTTCTTGCAGGCACATTAAAAAATAAATTTTTCATACTTATACTAGTTCCAACAGGATGCGCAATGGGGGAGGTTGCAGTTACTTTACTATGCTCCATGTCTACACTAGTGCCTAACTCGTCTTCTGGTCGTCTTGTCTTGAGGTTTACTTGGGCAACTGCTGCAATAGAGGCTAATGCTTCGCCACGAAATCCCATGGTCCTTATTTGAAATAGGTCGTCAATGGTACTAATTTTACTAGTCGCATGGCGCGCAAATGCGTTTTGGGCATCAATTACACTCATGCCCTTGCCATTATCAATCACTTGAATGAGTGATTTACCCGCATCATTGATAATTAATCGAATTTCGGTTGCGCCAGCGTCTACCGCATTCTCCAATAATTCCTTCACAGCACTAGCGGGGCGTTGGATAACCTCACCGGCAGCAATTTGGTTTGCAATGTGATCTGGAAGTAAATGTATAGTATCGGCCACTTTTAACACTTTTAAAGTGTGTAAAAGTAGTAAATTTGCGTCTTAAAATAGCAATGAATGACTAGAACGGCAGACATTAAAAAATTAACACATAATTACCTACCTCAGGACTTCGTACTGACTAACTGGGAAACGATTGAACCCTTTTTCAAGGAATTGAACGAAAGGCCAATTGAAAGTAAAGTAACCCTTGAAAAGTGGCTAAAAGATTTAAGCGAATTGGAAGCGTTTATAAGTGAAGATGCTTGTTGGAGGCAAATTAAAATGACTTGTGATACCACCGATAAGTCATTAGAGGAGGCGTTTAACTATTTCTGTATGGAAATTCAACCTCAAATGCAACCCTACGCAGATGCCTTGAATAAAAAGTTGGTACAATCCCCTTACACTGCTGAATTAGATGCAAAGGAATATTATACTTATTTACGTTCGGTGAATAAGAGCATTGAATTATTTAGAACGGAGAACATTCCTATTCAAGCAGAATTAAGTGTTTTACAACAACAGTATGGAACTATTGCGGGTAAGATGACTGTGCAAATGGAAGGCAAAGAATATACATTGCAACAAGCTGCAAAGTTTTTAGAACATGAGGACAGGGCGGTAAGGGAAGAAGTGTATCGTAAAATTCAAGACCGTCGTTTGCAGGACCAAGAAAGTTTACATGAGCTATTTAGTACTTTAATCGAAAAAAGAAATCAGGTTGCAGTGAACGCTGGTTTTGCAAATTATAGAGATTATAAGTTTGTAGAATTAGGCAGGTTTGATTATACTAAAGAAGATTGTTTTCAATTTCATGCAGCGGTAAAATTACATGTAATGCCATTGCTTGATAAAATTTATACACGTAAAAGAGAAAAATTGGCACTCGATAAATTAAAGCCATGGGATACAGAAGCAGAACCAGCAGGAACATTGCCTTTGCGACCTTTTACAGATGGCAATGATTTGTATGAAAAATCAGTTGCTTGTTTTGAAGCATTGAATCCCTTTTTTGCCGACTGTTTACGCAAGATGAAAGCATTAAAACACTTTGATTTAGAAAGCAGAAAAGGAAAGGCGCCTGGGGGCTACAACTGTCCTTTGGCAGAATCAGGGGCACCATTTATTTTCATGAATGCGGCTGGGCAAATGGGGGACGTAACCACAATGGTACACGAAGGTGGGCATGCGGTACATTCTTTTTTATCACATCCTTTAGCATTGAGTGGTTTTAAAGAATATCCAATGGAAATAGCAGAGGTAGCAAGTATGGCTATGGAATTATTTACGATGGAACATTGGCAATCGTTCTTCGATAACGAGGCCGATTTAAAAAGAGCTAAAGAGCACCAACTAGAACGCACTATTACTATTTTCCCTTGGATTGCAATTATTGATAAGTTCCAACATTGGGTATATGAAAATCCTAACCATACTGTAGAGCAAAGAACAAATACTTGGCAGAATATTGTAAAAGAATTTTCAAGTAAGAGTATCGATTTCTCAGGACTGAAACAATACCGAGCTATAGGATGGCAAAGACAATTGCATTTATTTGAAGTACCTTTTTATTATATCGAATATGGTATTGCTCAACTGGGGGCAATAGGTATGTGGATGCAATATCAAAAAAATCCAACAGCAGCTTTAGAAAATTACATGAATGCATTGGCATTAGGAGGCACAAGAACTTTGCCAGAATTATACAAAACTGCAGGACTAGAATTCAATTTCTCTCCTGATTATGTAAAAACATTAATGGATTTTACAAATGAAGAGTTGGAAAAATTATATAATTAAGAGTTTAATAAGGCAAAAAAAATACCCCCGAATTTCGGGGGTATTTTTTTTGAAAAATTTTTCCTAGTGCAATTTTGTAAATTAATTTTCACTAGGGGCCGCTGGTCCTTGAGTAGGATTATTGGGTCTATTATTTGGATTGTTATTTCTTGGTCCGTTGTTAGGATTATTAGGGCGGTTCATTGGACGGTTAGGGTTCATTGGAGGCCTAGGTCCTTGAGCCGACTGGCCTGCTGGTCCGCCTTGTGGACGACGCTCATTATTATTTGGTCCTCGATTGTCTCTTGGCCCTGGACGACCTTGGTCTCCTCTTTGTTGATCTCTTCTTCTTCTGTCGTTCTTTTCCAAACTTCTTAAGCTAATTTGACCTACTACATCTACAAAATCAGGTTCCACTTCTTTCGGTTTGCCACTTGTTACTTCTACTGCTTCAAGCTCATTAACAATGACACCTTGTTTATTTAAATTCTTTATTTCTTTAACACGCTCAATAGTTAAAGGGTAATGTTTGGTATTATTAGGAAGGGTATACCACATTAAATTTTTAAAAATATCTTTCTTAATTAAGAATGCCTGGCCCATTGCAGTTTGTAAAGTATCAGCGTAATCGGGAAAGGCTTGTAAAGCATCTAAATAAGTATCTAATTCAAAATTCAAACAACATTTCAGACGGCCACATTGACCACTTAATTTTGTTTGGTTAATAGATAAATTTTGGTAACGTGCAGCAGTGGTGTTAACACTTTTAAAATCATGCAACCAAGTACTACAACATAGTTCGCGGCCACAACTTCCTATGCCACCTACTTTTGCGGCTTCTTGGCGAATCCCAATTTGTCGCATTTCTACTTTTACTTTAAACTCGCCTGCGAATATTCTTATTAGTTCTCTAAAGTCAATACGGTCGTCGGCAGTATAAAAGAAAGTACCTTTTTTACCATCTGCTTGAATTTCAATTTCGCTCAGCTTCATTTGTAATTTTAGCTGCCTTGCATGTGCACGGCTTTTTGCTAAAATATCGGCTTCACGGCTTTTGCTTATTTTGTAGGTTTCTAAGTCCCTGTCGGTACTAGTCCTAATAATTTTTTTCATATCGGGACTAAACTCATCCATCCCTCTTTTTTTCAATTGCAAACGCACTAGCTCGCCAGTTAATGAAACTTCCCCCAAATCATATCCGTTAACGCCTTCTACAGTTACGTAGTCGCCTTTTTCGAATTGTTGTAAATTTGAGTTTTTGAAAAATTCTTTACGGCTTCCTTGTTTGAAGCTTACTTCCACAACTTTGCATTGTGTAGCTATATCATCAATTGGCAAATCGCTTAGCCAGTCGTGTACATTTAATCGGTTACAACCACCAGTGCTGCATCCGCCATTGCTTTTGCAACCGCCTGGTTTCCCAGTTCCGCATGATCCACATCCCATATATAAAAATCTAAACTGTTAATGAATTGAAATACCCAGCATAGCAACTTTAGCCCACATTCTATTCAACAGCTACGCTTCTGTCAAAATTAAGGTTTTGTTCTGAATGATATGGTAGAACTTGATGCCCAAAGCCATAAATAGCATTTTGGCATTCGCATTACGTTCAATATAGTAAGTGGCTTTATCTAGCTCTTGAATAATGGCTTCCATTTGGCCAACCCCTGCTATTTTGTTGATTCTCAAGGCGAAATCCTTCAAGGAAGGGTCCATTGGGAGCTCGCTACCCAGTACCTTTAGTCGAATACTTTGTTCTAATAAGTGATTAAAGTACTTCAAAAACTGTTTTTGAGGCTCTCTGCCCATCTTACTTATATCGTCAACCCATTTTAACTGCGCCAGTGGGCCATTTTTAAGAATTGCATTAAGCCATTCTCTAATAAGCGTTAAAAAGTCGGCATCACTATGCTGTAACAAGTGTAATGCTTCCAAGTAGTTGCCGTCAGACATCGCAGCTACTTGCGCTGCTTTATCAGGTTCAATTTGTCCCTTTTCGATTAGGGCTTTTTCTATTTCACTATTAGTAAGCCTAGGCACTTTAATATATTGGCATCGACTTAGTATAGTAGGCAATATGTTTTCCTCCGAAGTGGCCACCAATAAAAAAATAGTATTTGGAGGGGGCTCCTCTATCAGTTTCAATAACTTATTTCCTTCTTTGCCTAAATATTCGGGCATCCACATGACAAGCACCTTGTAGGAGCTTTCAAAACTTTTAAAGGAAAGCTTTTTAATAATTTCTGCGCATTCGTCTGCACTAATATTGCCTTGCTTATTTTCGGCTTTGATAAACTGAAGCCAATCAAAAACATTTCCGTATGGGTATATTTTTATAAACTCTCTCCACTCTTCAATAAAATGGGCGCTAATATTTTTAGTGCCAGGTTTTTCGGTAATTGTAGGAAAAGAAAAATGCAAATCTGGGTGCATTAACTGACTTGCCCTTTGGTAGGCAGGCAAGCTGGCAATTTCATCGGGGCTATATACTTTTTGTTCAACAGGGGCCGCCGCACCAAACATATCAGCCGCTTCCACTTTTTGACTATTAGGAATACTTACTATATATTGCGCAAAAGCAATAGCCAAAGGCAAAGTGCCCGAACCCTCAGGCCCAACAAACAATAAGGCATGGCTCAGCCTCTGGTGCTGTACCATTTCAACTAATTGTTGTTTTAATTTTTCTTGGCCAATAACTTCACTTAATAACATGGAGCGAAGATAATGGATAGTTGTGGAAGCCGATTACTTTAGATAAGACAAAATACTTTCGCTATCTGGCTTTACATTACTAGGGAAGTAAGCAATCATTTTGCCTTGCTCGTCTAGTAAGAACTTATTAAAATTCCAGCCAATGGTTGCATCCAACACCCCGTTTTGTGATTTTTGAGTTAACCATTTATAAATTGGCGCTGCATTTTCTCCTTTAACATCCAGCTTGTCCCCTAATGGAAAAGTTACGCCGTAATTTTTTTGACAAAATTCAACAATGGCGTCATTGGTCCCTGGTTCTTGGCCACCAAACTGGTTGCAGGGGAATCCAATAATAACTAACTTATCCTTGTACTGTGTATATACTTTTTGTAAGGCTTCGTATTGGCCAGTATAGCCACATTTACTTGCCGTATTTACAATTAGTATTTTCTTGCCTTTAAAACTTGCAAGGTTAATTTCTTTTCCGTCAATACTTTTTACTTTAAAGCTATGAATGCTTTGCCCGTTTGTTAAAAAAGTGCTTGCTAAGCATAAAAGAGTTACTATTAGTTTCATGAGTTGTAGTTTATAATTCAATATAACAACATTCTGCTAATAAAGTTTAGTTTAGGGTATAAGCGGCTGTGGCCAGGCTAATTGTTTTAGGTTTTGCTACTTCTAAACAAATACAAGCGCTTTCAATGGTAGCGCCTGTAGTGACCACATCGTCAACTAATAATAGATTTTTATTGCATAGTACTTCTGGGCGTTGAAGGTAAAATATAGGCAGCTTTGTCATACCTCTTTGTACTCTATCCTTATGTGTTTGAGTAAGTCCTGTATTTATTTTTTTTAAATTATTTGTAATCTTTTTCCCTGGCCAAAATTGGAGTATACCTTCACAAATTATTTGGGCCTGGTTAAAACTTCTGCTTCTCGCTTTTTTAGCACTAATTGGGATGGGGATTAAAAAATCGATTGAATTAAATTTTTTCAATTTACTTAATTCCATTCCAATTAAGTTCCCAAGTAATAATCCTGCTTTTTTATGTTGTTTATATTTCAATTCAAAAATGAGTACTTGTACAATACTATCTTTTGTAAAAAATAATAAAGCACCTGCTGCTGCAATTTTTGTTCTACCCCAAAATATTTTTTCTACGGCATTATCCTGCATGAAAAAAAAATCAGTATAGGGTAACTTGATAATACAATTAGAACAAAGCACTTGCTTGTCCGTTAGCTGTTCGGTACCACAATGCAAGCATATATGTGGGTATAATAAATGAAAAAAAGATTTTACGTATTCCTTTAATATATGCCAACAGTAAGGAAGCACTAGAAAAATAATCGATAAGCTTCGTCTACTCTTTCAATGGGAATAATTTGAATCGCATATTTTTTTGGTTCTAATCCCTTTTGGTTAAAACCAGAAATATATATTTTCTCAAAGCCTAATTTTTCTGCTTCGCTTATTCTTTGTTGAATTCTGTTTACGGCACGAATTTCACCATTCAACCCAACTTCGCCAGCAAAGCAAATGCCCTGTGGCAAAGGGATGTCTTCGTAGGAAGAAAGTAATGATAATATTATTGCAAGGTCCAAGGAAGGGTCTTCTATTTTTAAGCCACCAGCAATATTTACAAAAACATCTTTCATGCCAAAAGCAAATCCACCACGTTTTTCTAAAACAGCTAGTAGTAATTGCAGCCTTCTTAAATCAAAACCTGTTACGGTTCTTTGAGGGGTTCCATAAACACTTTGCGTTACCAATGCTTGCACTTCAATTAATAAGGGACGCATGCCTTCCATAGATGCAG
>CAJATB010000168.1 GCA_903944755.1 uncultured Bacteroidota bacterium | reverse complement strand
CAATTAAGAATGCCGTTGTATCACATAAAGCATTAATTGAAAGTGATATTGAAGCACAACGTGCTGAAATCATGAGTAAATTAGAGAAAGGCCAGGTGTTAGAAGGTGTTGTTAAAAACATCACTGACTTCGGAGCCTTCATGGACTTAGGTGGTTTAGATGGTTTATTATATATCACGGATATCTCTTGGGGTAGAATTTCTCATCCAAGCGAAGTGCTTAAGATGGACCAAAAGATTCAAGTTGTTGTATTAGATTTTGATGATGATAAAAAACGTATCAGCTTAGGTTTAAAACAATTAACTCCACACCCTTGGGATGTATTACCAGCTGACTTATCAGAAGGTAGTGTAATCAAAGGTAAAGTAGTAAACATCGAGGATTACGGTGCGTTCTTAGAAATTCAACCAGGTGTTGAAGGTCTAGTACACGTTTCTGAAATCACTTGGGCTAACACGCCAATCAACGCTAAAGAATTCTTCAAATTAGGAGACGAGCATGAAGCGAAGGTTGTTACATTAGACAAAGATGCACGTAAGATGAGCTTGAGCATTAAACAAATGACACAAGATCCTTGGAATGCAATTGATAATAAATTCCCTGAAAATAGCAAGCACAAAGGTTTAGTTAAAAACATCACTCCTTATGGTGTGTTTGTTGAATTAGAATCTGGAATTGGTGGGATGATTCACATCAGCGATTTAAGCTGGTTGAAGCGTTTCAATCACCCTTCTGAGTATGTTAAAGTAGGAGAGTCTATTGACGTTATCATCTTGAACATCGATAAAGAAAATAGAAAATTACAATTAGGTCATAAGCAATTGGAAGAAGATCCTTGGAATGCATTAGAACAAACTTTTGCAATAGGATCAATTCATGATGGTACTATTGTTCGCAAGGACGATAAAGGTGCTATTGTACAATTGCCTCATGGCTTAGAAGGGTTTGCTCCTAACCGTCACCTTGCAAAAGAAGATGGCAAACAAGTTCAAGCAGAAGAAACTGCACAATTCATGGTGATCGAATTCGATCGTAATGAAAAGCGTATTGTAGTAAGCCATGCTAGAATTTGGGAACAAGCTGTTGTAGAAGAGAAGGAAGTAGCTAAGAAAGAAGCAAAGGTGGAAACTGAAAAAACCAAAAAAGCAGTTAAAACTATCCAAGGTAAGGTGGAGAAATCTACTTTAGGTGATTTAGGTGCTTTAGCTGAAATCAAGGCTAAATTAGACGAAAATAACGCTGGATAGTCCTTTTTATCGCTTTTATAGCAATATAATAGCTCAAAAAAGAACAGTTTTATGATATTAAGCCCCATCCCGATAATCCGGGGTGGGGCTTTTTCGTACACTTAGGCGGATTTAGCTATTTCTTAACGCCAATGGGCTTATTGGTAATCTTTTTCGCTATAAATTGAGGATTATTAGTTAATTTCGCTACCCTGTATGAATAGATTATTAGTAGTTTTTCTCGTAATTATGACCATGTCGTCTTGTACTTCAAAATTTCAAAAAATTTTAAAGAATAAAGACACGGACTATAAAGTTAAAATGGCGGAAAAATTTTATAAGGAGAAAAAGTATAGTGACGCACAACAGCTCTTTGAATCAACAATTCAATTTGTAAAAGGAACTCCTCGTTACGAGGAAATATATTTGATGTATGCGAATGCTTATTATTATGATAAGGATTATGAAAATGCTGAAAATTTATTTAAAACCTTTATTGAATATTTCCCTAATAGTACAAGAGTGGAGGAAGTGGAGTTTAATAGAGCAAATACGTATTACTTGCGTTCTCCAAAAGCAGAATTAGACCAAACAACAACCAATAGGGCAATACAATTAATGCAGTCATTTATTGACGCGCATCCAACAAGTATAAAGGTAAAGGATGCAACGGAGGTGATTGATGCTTGCCGTGCAAAATTAGAATTGAAGGATTATAAAACAGCTACATTGTATTTTGATTTAGCATTGTATAGGGCGGCCGCCATCTCTTATGGTTTATTATCTGATGGTTATCCTGATTCTAAAAGTGCAGACAAATACAAGTTACTAACGCTGAAGTCTTACTATTTGTTTGCTGAAAATAGTTTTTTAGAAAAACAAAAAGAACGTTTTGAAAAAGTGACTGAAGAATATAATGATTTCGTTGATCGTTATAGTGATAGCCCACTATTAGAAGAGGCTAAAAAAATTAAGAAACAAACTGATAACTTTTTAAATATAAAAAAATGAGTAAACTAAGAAGACATATGGGTGCTAATACACCTTCTGTTGTAGAAACAAAAAGTTTAAAAGCATTAAAAGCAAAAACCGGAAATTTGTACGAATCAATTTCTATTATTGCTAGAAGAGCAAATCAAATTAACATTTCTATCAGAGAAGAATTACATAGTAAGTTAGAAGAGTTTGCAAGTCATACGGACAGCTTAGAAGAGATTCATGAGAACAAGGAGCAAATTGAAATTTCTAAAGCTTACGAGCGTATGCCAAACCCTGCTATTTTAGCAACTGCTGAATTTATTGATGATAAAATATATTATCGCAAGAACGAGGACGAGAATTTATTTCGCTAGTCTTTTTCTTAAATATTTAAAAAACGTCCCGGAATTATGTTGATATCGGGACGTTTTGTATTTTAGCCTATAATTAGTAACAACATGCTTAATAAATTCTTTTTTATATTATTACTTGGAGCATTGTTATCTATCTCAGTAACTGCTCAGGAGCTTTCTGCAACAGTGACTATTCAGTCTAATAAAGTGGACAATCAGGTTGACCCTAAATTGTTTTCACAGTTACAAATTCAACTAAGGGATTTTATTAATCAAAGAAAATGGACGAACGACAACTTTTCTTTAGAAGAGAAAATTGACTGTAGTTTTTATCTCACTATTGAGTCGGTGGTTTCTCCTGGTGTATTCGATGCCAAATTAAGTGTCATATCTAATAGGCCTGTTTATAATGCCAACTATACTAGTTCCTTGCTAAACATGCAGGACGCGAGTTTCACCTTTAAATATCAGCTTTCGCAACCCATAGAATTTAATGAAAACAGAGTTCAAGGGGCGGATGCATTGGAGGCGAATTTAACAGCCACACTTGCTTATTATGTATATGTGATACTTGGCTTGGACTATGATTCTTTTTCCTTAAAAGGGGGAGCCCCTTATTTTAGTAAAGCGTTAAATATTGTTTACAATGCACCTGAGGGATCGGGTATTGCAGGATGGAAGTCCTATGACGGGCAAAGAAATAGGTATGTATTTATTGATAACCTTACAAAGAGCGGATATGATCCAATACATCAAATCTTATTCAGTTATTACAGAGAAGGGCTTGACCAAATGGCAGAGAAACCTGAAATTGCTAAAACTGCTGTTTTGAATGCCCTTATGAGTATGCAAGAGTTAACGGATGCCGATAACACAAACATGATGATTGTTCCTATTTTAATGCAAGGTAAATTCACGGAAATTACTGGCTTGTTTAGTAATGCAGATAAAACAATAAAAAAACAACTCCTTACTACTTTATCTTCTATAGATATTGCCAATTTGAATAAGTATAAAGAAATACTAGAATGAAAAATTGTTTAACCATACTATTATTTTCGCTAGTAAGTTGTACGACTTTCGATAAGGAAAAACAACAACTTAGCACTGATAAAATGAAAGTTATAATTTGGCAGCTTATGCAGGCTGACGAATATTATACACGCGCTTCATTAGTGGATAGTACTATGATAATTAATAAAAAGAATATCCAACTGTACCAGCAGATATTCGACTTGAATAAAGTGAGTAGCGTACAGTTTTACAATACTATTGATTATTTGCAAAAGCACCCCATTCAATTTAAAGAAGTAATGGATTCTGTAACGGCACTTTCGAAAAGAGAAAAATTAGTTCCAAAAACACTACAATAATATTGCTATTACTTGAACATCTTTTACTTTCACCAAACCAACATATTCAAACCCAAAATAAAATAAATAAAAATGAGCACTTTAATTGGAAAACCAGCGCCGGCATTTACCTTATTCGATACAGATAAGAATGCGGTTACTTTAGCGGATTGTAAAGGAAAGAATGTAGTATTATTGTTTTTTCCATTAGCTTTTACAGGCGTGTGTACTACCGAGCTTTGTAATATTAGAGATAATATTGGTGTATACAACAGCACCAATGCGCAAGTTTTTGGAGTGTCTGTAGATTCTTTATTTAGCTTAGGAAAGTTTAAAGAGGAGCAAAAACTAAACTTCCCATTATTAAGTGATTTTAATAAAGATGCAGCAAAAGCGTTTGATGTCTTATATGAAACTTTCCCTGCATTTGGAATGCAAGGTGTAAGCAAAAGAGCTGCATTTGTAATTGATAAAGACGGCATCGTGCAATATGAAGAAGTTTGTGCTACACCAGGGGATTTGCCAAATTTTGAAGCAATTCAAACCACTTTAAACAAGTTAAACTGAAGTGTTGCTTCGTGTTAATTTTTAAGAAATTAAAATTAACACTTACGCTTATTTGATGATTTTTCAAACCCTTCCTGGTTTCAGGAAGGGTTTGTTGTATCCTGTTAGATTTATAAAAAAAGGCTTTCCGAATTATCGGGAAGCCTTTTTTTATATTCATGTAAAGTTTCTTATTAAACTAACGATCGCAAACTTCTACGATTAAGAATTTTAAATAGTGTGTATTTTCCATGCCCCAAATAATAGGATGGTCACTTGACTGCGTTTGGTAAGTAACTTGTCTAATTCTTTTTTTAGCATCTCGTGCAGCCATATTAATAGTATCTAAAAATAATTCTGGACTTACAAGGTTCGTACAGCTTGATGTTACAAGGAAACCTCCATTGTTAAGTATTTGCATTCCCCTCAAGTTAATTTCTTTATAGCCAGTGACTGCTTTGTCAATACTGTTT
>CAJATB010000167.1 GCA_903944755.1 uncultured Bacteroidota bacterium | reverse complement strand
GCTCTACCCCAAAATGAATGGGACCATGTGATGCAATGGCTCTAATAATTTCTGGATCTATTTGTTTTTGCTCTAGGTATTCGATTATTTTTTTACAATGTAATTCAGGCCACTGATCCCAATCGACATCATGCAAAAGGCCGGCCATTTCCCAGCGCCATTGATCTGCTTCGTTTAAATTTTCTTTTTCTTTCGCCCAGCATTTCATTAGATGCGCTACTTGCTTCATGTGTAGTTGTAACTTAGGATTCAGTACCCAGGCATTAAATAAATCATGGGCTGCTGATACCGATAGTACATTACCCTTATTGGCAGGATCACCAAATTCAGTTCTACCCAAATTCAAAGACATACTCTTGTTTTGCTAAAGTTAATAATACTAGCGAATTATTTACTTGTTTTTACAATTTGAATTTTCCCGTTCATCAAAACTTTAGCAGTTGGCTGCGTACTTGATTTTATTTTAAGAGTGGTTACTTGACTATTTGTCCAAGTCATTTCAATTTCATAGTTACCTCTTGCCTTCAATCCCTTAACAGCCCCCGTTGCCCATGCCTTGGGAAGGGCTGGTAAAAGCGTGATCATTTCCTCATTCGATTGTACTAGCATTTCAGCCACAGCTGCAGCGCCCCCAAAATTGCCATCTATTTGAAAAGGAGGATGCGCGTCTAATAAATTAGGATAGGTACCCCCTGCATTAGTATAATTTTCTTTAGTTCCATCTGGAGGTACATATTTCAATAATTCACGAACCATTTTATACGCATGTTCTCCGTCTTTTAATCTTGCCCATAAATTTATTCTCCAACCTTTGGACCAACCTGTGGTTTCATCTCCTTTTATTTCTAAAGTTTTTTTAGCTGCTGCTGCAATTTCAGGTGTTTTATCAACGCTAACATGTGTGCCTGGATACAATCCATATAAATGAGATTGATGACGATGTTTAGGATCGCTGTCTTCCCAATCATAATACCATTCTTGTAAATTGCCTGCCTTGCCCACTTTATAAGGATGTAAATTATTTAAGGCGGTATTTATTTTATTTGCAAAATCGTTATCGTTTTTTAAAATTTTTTGTGCGGCAAGTACATCTAAAAATAATTCTCTAATCATAGCAAGGTCGGCAGTGGCTCCATAAAGAGTAGAACCCACATAGCCATTCGGCATTTTAAAAGTATTTTCTGGCGAAGTAGAAGGAGAGGTAATGAATTGTCCACTACTATCTTTTACTAACCAGGCTAAACAAAATTCTGCAGCACCGCGCATTAATGGATACGCTTTTTGTGCTAAAAATTGTTGGTCTTGTGTAAATAAATAATGTTCCCATAAATGCGTTGATACCCAAGTGCCGCCCATGGCCCAATTCGCCCAAACGGGATCGCCAGAACCAAAATTACCCACTGGATTGGACATAGCCCATATATCTGAATTATGATGCGCTACCCAACCTGGCATATTATAAAATGTTTTGGCCGTCGTTTTTCCGGTGGTGGCGAGGTTACCTATGAATTGTAAAAAAGGTAAATGCATTTCAGATAAATTGGTATTTTCTGCTAACCAATAATTTTCTTCTGCATTAATATTAATAGTATAATTACTTGACCATGGTGGTTGTATATAGGGGTTCCACAAGCCCTGTAAGTTAGCAGGGACGCCTGTTGTACGAGAACTTG
>CAJATB010000166.1 GCA_903944755.1 uncultured Bacteroidota bacterium | reverse complement strand
TCGGTCATTTTATTATTACCTATATAAACAACTTCATTAGGTAAAGTAGGTTCGAATGTTTCAGGATATTTTGTAGCATATTCTTTGCTCAACACATCGTGTCTTGCACTAGTTAAGCCATTACTTCCAAGTCCGCTATTGTAGGCGGTTTCATAAGTAGCTTTACCAGCACTCGAAAAACCAACTATCACTTGCCCTGGTGCAATAAGGTCATTGGTAATTAATTTGGACTTGGGCCAACGTGCAGTCATAGTGCCATTTACAGCAATCGTTCTTACCACGTCCCCAACATCAGCGGTTTCGCCACCTAACAATTCAATATTAACCCCGAAAGTTTTTAAGGTATTAAAAAAACGCTGTGTTCCATTAATTACAACACTTAATACTTCACCGTTAATGACTAATTTATTCCTGTCTATTGTTGAGGAAAATAATATTTGATCATAAATACCTACACATAATAAATCATCCAAGTTCATTGCGATTGCATCCTGTGCAATACCTTCCCAAACACTTGCATCCCCCGTTTCCTTCCAATAGATATAAGCTAGAATGCTTTTCGTGCCTGCACCATCGGCATGCATTATATTTATATAGTCCGACTGGCCTCCTAAAAAATCGGTGTATAATTTACAAAAAGCGTTTGGATATAATCCTTGGTCCAAATGTTGGATAGCGGCATGAACTTCTTCTTTTTGTGCGGAAACACCGCGTTGGGCATACAATGACATGCTTGAAAATTGGTTTGTGCGACAAAGGTACAATTGTTTTACATTTGTGCCATATTTAGCAATAGAAGATGAAGGTCCATTACGATTTAAAACATTTACCCACTTTTAAGCATGCTGTTATCACTACAGGGGCTTTCGATGGCGTGCATCGTGGGCACCAGCAAATAATTAATAGGATGAAGGCTATTGCAAGGGAAGTGCATGGCGAAACTGTCATTATTACCTTTCATCCCCATCCCAGAAAGATTACTTCCTCCGTGCCAGGAGAAATTAAACAATTAACCTGTCTAAACGAGCGTATTGAATTATTAAAAAAAGCTGCAATAGACCACTTAGTGGTGGTTAATTTTGACCATAGTTTTTCCAATTTAACGGCTACAGAATATGTACAACATTTTCTGTACAATCACTTTCACCCTCATACTATAATAGTTGGTTACGACCACCGTTTTGGGAAAGGGAGAACTGGAAATTTTGATTTACTTAAACAACTTGGCGCCACTTTAAAATTTAATGTGGAAGAAATAAATGAACAACTAGTTGGCGACGAAATTGTTAGTTCAACCCATATTAGAAACTACTTGACCGACAGGAATATAAAAAACGCGAACGAACTTTTGGGGTATGCTTATTTTTTTGAAGGCTATGTAGTAAGAGGGAATCAAATTGGCCGTACCATTGGTTTTCCTACTGCAAACCTGCATATTAACGATGAAGAAAAATTAATCCCCTCCGATGGCGTTTACGCAGTGAGAGTAAGTGGCGCTTGTTTTGAAAATAGGACTTTAAATGGGATGATGAATATTGGCTTTAGACCAACCGTTGATGGACAGAAAAAAGTAATTGAAGTAAATATATTTGAATTTGATGCAGATATTTACGAACAAAATATTACAGTTCATGTATATGATTTCATTCGAGGCGAAGTTAAATTTAATGGGCTAGATGCACTTAAAGCACAATTAAAAAAAGACAGCATAACAGCAGCCTCTATTTTGAGCCAATATCCATAATTTTTACAACCAATTCTTTTAGTAAGTCTGCGTCTGTATTTGCTGCATCATTAATTCCAATAACGCGCAAATTATAGCCATGAATAAGTAATAATATATTTTCCACTTTGGAGTAAGAATAGTGCCTAGTAGCTGCTATATAATTTTTCACCGCAAAGGGGGATACCCCTATTTCCGAGGCAATTCTTTTTTCGTCCTGTGTTCCCATACCATAAATGGCATATACCCTGCTAAAAAACGCATACAACGTGGGGAGGATTAATTGAATAGGTGCAGCTTTATTATTTGACTCGAAATATTGAATCATTCTTATAGCCTTAGGAAAATTCTTTTGGGCAACGGATTCTTGAAATTCAAAAGCATTATATTCTTTACTTATGCCAATATATTTTTCAATATC
The DNA here is from genome assembly GCA_903944755.1 of uncultured Bacteroidota bacterium. Taxonomy (GTDB): domain Bacteria; phylum Bacteroidota; class Bacteroidia; order Chitinophagales; family Chitinophagaceae; genus Sediminibacterium. The sequence continues at coordinate 1,130 of CAJATB010000166.1, read as the reverse complement.
GTCTTCGGTTATTTTTTTTCTGTCTCCTAAATTAACAGTGAGTTTTTGTAATTCATTCTGGATTCTATTTAAGTCATTGCCAATATGGTCCACAATAATTTGTACTGCTTTTGGAGAGATTTGATATCCTTTATCCGCAACCCAATTATTTACCCATTCCGGCAATTTGCTATCGTACATCTTTTTTGTACTAACTAAAATTGCTTTTGTTTTTAAAGCCTTTGCTAAAGCTGAACGGCCGTCTACATTTTTATCTTTATGTGCTACCACTAATATGGTGGATGATAGAGGATGTTCGACATAAGAAAGCAATTTTTCGATTTGATTCATATGTTGTGCTTCCTTAAGAATCACCACTTGCTTTTCAGCTTGAATAGGATAACGTTTACAAGCATTTACAATTTGTGTCCAATCGGCATCCTTCCCATAAAAAATAGACAAATTAAAGGCTTGTTCGGCTTCAGTAAGTAGCTTTTTTTCGGCATATTCTACTACTTGGTCAATATAAAATGGTTCTTCCCCTTCTAGCCAATAAATAGCATCAAATACATTATTTTTCCAATTAGCTATGATTTTTGAAGTAGGCATTTCCAAAGATAATGGCATTTTAACATTGGCGATTAATGAATTACGCTTTTTTTTGTATCTTTAGGGCTAATTATCAAAAACATTTTTATGAGTAACGAATCATCTGGTAATGGCAGTAAAATTATCATTGGTTTACTAGCTATCGCATTAATTGGATCTTGGGTATATTTTAATACCTCTAAAACCGAGCTTATTGCACAGAACGAAGTAACCGTAGCGACTATTGACAGCGCTAAAAATTCAATCCAAGCTGATTTTATAGCAGCTGCAGCTAAAGCGGATTCATTAACAAGTCAAAACACTGCTTTGCAAGGTGATTTGTTAGAGAAATCGAATGAAATTCAAAAATTGAAGGGCAATATTAGTTCTATACTTCGCAAGAAAAACGCAACTGACCAAGAATTGGCAGCCGCTAAAAACATGATCGCTGAACTAAACGGAAAAGTGACCAACCTATTCGCTGATTTAGGAAAAGCACAAGAAGAAAACAAGCAGTTGACAACACAGAATACTGATTTGTCGAACCAAAATACTACGCTTGC
>CAJATB010000165.1 GCA_903944755.1 uncultured Bacteroidota bacterium | reverse complement strand
TGGTAGCCGCGTATTTTAGCCTCGGGGACCGAAGCAAATAATGTTCTTATATCAGTAAAGAAACCGCAATAGGTTGCTGGGTTACTTCTTGGGGTTCGCCCAATTGGGGATTGGTCAATTTCAATTACTTTATCAATATTTTCCAAGCCTGTAACCTTGGAATAAGGCATTGGTTTGGTTTTGCTATTGTAGCAAAACTGTGACAAAATTGGATATAATGTTTCATTTATTAAAGTCGACTTACCACTACCACTAACGCCTGATACAACTATAAAAGTACCCAAAGGAAAATCGCAATTTACTTTTTGTAATGTATTGCCAGTAGCTCCTTTTATACTTATAGTTTGCCCATTGCCTTTTCTTCTTTCCGCAGGCACTTCTATCATCTTCTTGCCAGCTAAATAAAGAGCAGTATCCGATTTTAATTTCAATATTTCCTGCGGTGTTCCTTGTGCAACAATATGTCCTCCATGAATACCTGCTCTTGGGCCAATATCCACTAAATAATCAGAAGCCATCATAATATCCTTATCATGTTCTACCACTAATACCGTGTTGCCTATATCGCGTAACTGCTTTAATGCTACTATTAGGCGCTGGTTATCCCTTTGGTGTAGCCCAATAGAAGGCTCATCCAATATATAGGTAATGCCTTGTAGTTGCGAGCCTATTTGTGTTGCCAGTCGAATACGTTGTGATTCTCCACCACTTAATGATTTAGACGGTCTACTTAACGACAAATAAGACAAGCCCACATTCATTAAGAAAGAAATGCGGTCATCGATTTCTTTTAAAATTCCCGTTGCAATTTGAGTGTCTTTTTTATCTAGTTTACTAGGAAGTTTTTTAAACCAAGTTTGCAACTCATCTAAATGCATGTCGTTTAATGCTGCAATCGTTTTTTCATTTACTTTAAACCAAAGGCTTTCTTTCTTTAGGCGCGCTCCGCCGCATGCCTCACAAGTACTTAGTTCCATATAATGCTCAACCCACCCTTTTAGCACGTCAGTACTTTGTGAACTTGTAAACCACCTTTTTAACATAGGCACAATGCCTTCATAACTTCCAGTATACGTATCCGGAATTTCTTCATCATTTAAATCCAATCCTAAAGAATCAGTTATGCCCTTGTCTCCAAATAATATCAAATCCAATTGTTCTTTAGTAAGTTCTTTAATTGCTTTATCTAAACTAATTTTATACTTCCTAGCGAACTGCTTCACTTGGGTAAAAACACTTGCTTCTCTTGCGATACCTAATGGTGCAACCCCTCCTTCATTAATACTTAATGCTTTATCTGGGATAATAAGCGACATGTCTATTGAATATACATTGCCTAAGCCCTTACAAGTTGGGCACGCACCGTAGGGCGAGTTAAATGAAAAACTATTTGGGGAAGGTTCCTCATAACTTAAACCAGTTTCCTCACACATTAGTTGTTTTGAATATTGAATCACTTTCGACTTCCCTTCTTCTAATAAAAACAATAAGCCATTGCCCATTTTTAAACACTGTTGCACACTTTCTGTTAAACGGGTTTTCATTGCGTCATTTACAGGAATTCGGTCCACGACTATTTCAATATCATGTATTTTATAACGGTCTACTTGAAACTTTGGCCTTAATTCAATTATCTCTCCATCCACCCTTGCTTTTACAAATCCCTTTTTACGTATCTCTTCAAATAATTCTCTATAATGCCCTTTACGTCCCCTAACAACTGGTGCTAATAAATTAATTTTTTTATCTTTTAGTTGTGTAAATATGTTTTGTACTATTTCAGCCTCCGAAAACTTAACCATTGGCTTACCTGTATTATAACTATAGGCTTTACCAGCTCTTGCATACAATAACCTTAAAAAATCATATAATTCAGTAACGGTCCCAACGGTGGAACGAGGGTTCTTGTTTGTGGTTTTTTGCTCTATTGCGATAACGGGAGAAAGTCCGGTAATTTGGTCCACGTCGGGTCGCTCCATTTGTCCCATAAATTGACGGGCATAAGCACTAAAGCTTTCCATGTAGCGCCTTTGACCCTCGTTATAGATAGTATCAAAAGCCAAGGACGATTTGCCACTTCCACTCACTCCAGTAAATACGACTAATTCGTTTTTGGGTATTGAAATGTCAAAATTCTTCAAATTGTGCTCTCGGGCACCAATAACTTTTATATGGTCTTTTTCTTGGCTCATAGGAATATGTGAAGTTATAACAACCATTTATACAATTAGTTGACTATAAGCTATAAACATTCATTAATTTTACATGCAAAATTGACCGAATCCATATAATATGTTCCAACTAGGTAATAAACATTTAAACATTGCCATGGGGATTTCCCTGGCCTTAGCATTATGCCTGCTTTCCACAAGCCTAGTATTTTCAAGAGAACACTTATTCTTATGGCTAAACCATGATTTTGGGAAAGTAGCCGACCAATGCTTTTTGTACTTAACCTTTCTTGCCGAAGGCTGGATTTGGATTCCTTACTTTTTATTAGTTTTTGGCTGGTTCAAGAAGGATGCCTTAATCATATTAATAAATTTTCTGCTATCCACGATACTAACCCAAATACCAAAACAATTATTTTGGCCGAATATTAGTAGGCCAATTGCCAGTGGAATTAACCTTAATGACTTTCACACTGTTGCAGGTGTTGAAATGCATTCATGGAATAGTTTCCCTAGTGGACATACGGCAACAGCTTTTACTCTTTATTTTGTTACCGCTTACTTATTCCCCAAGAATTGGGTAGTAGCAGTTGGATTTTTTTACGCCCTAGCCTGCGGATATTCCCGTGTTTACTTAGGTCAACATTTCCCCTTAGACTTAGGAGGAGGTATTTTAGTTGGAATTACTAGTATTTTATTGAGTTTGTTTATAAGAAAAAAGATAAGAAATGAGAAAGCTATTTAGTGTGTTTTTATTAGGGATTTTAAGCGTCACTGTTGCATTTTCGCAGGATACCACCATTAGGGCTAATAACCATAGTTCAATTACTGATAAATATATAACTGACACCACACAGCAAGTAATTCGTGGGCGTCAAAATAGCCCAATCCAAATTAAAAAACCTTATGTAATTTTAATATCGGCCGATGGTTTTAGAAACGATTTTTTTGAAAAATACGAGGCCACTAATTTGCAAGCTTTGTCTAAAAAAGGGGTACGTGCAAATTACATGTTGCCTTCGTATCCCTCTGTAACTTTTCCAAATCATTATTCTATAGTAACTGGCCTATATCCTTCTCACCATGGATTAGTTGACAACGGCTATTTTGACGTTGCAACAGGGCAATTATATAATATGGGTAATAAAAAAATGGTGGCCGATGGAAAATGGTATGGAGGTACCCCACTTTGGGTTTTAGCAGAACAACAAAAAATGATCTCGGCAAGT
>CAJATB010000164.1 GCA_903944755.1 uncultured Bacteroidota bacterium | reverse complement strand
CTATAGCGTCTCTGCCTTATACACCAGAAAAAAGCATGAAAGCTATCAGATATTATTATTATACTTTAGGAGATAAAATATGGAAGGAATATGGATTTATGGATTCCTTTTCTTTAAAAGATTTATGGTATAGTAACACCGCTTTAGCAATTGATCAAGGTCCTATAATTATTATGATTGAAAATTATAGGTCGAAACTTATTTGGGATTTATTTACAAGTAGTCCTGAAGTAAAACGTGGCCTAACAAATTTAGGATTTAAATCACCTTATCTATAATACAAGCAATATGCGGTTAATAGCAATTTTATTTTTATGCATGACGATACATTCAAATGCACAAATTGTAAATAAGAAAATTACAGGGAATACCCTAACTAATACTTCCATTTCGGATAGCGCTTTGTTGGAAAAAGTTCAAAGAGAAAGCTTTTCCTATTTTTGGGAATTTGCACATCCAGTTTCTGGTTTGGCTAGGGAGCGCAGTAATAATGCATTTGGATATGGGGATGAAGTAGTAACTACTGGTGGTACAGGGTTTGGAATTATGGCAATTATTGTTGCTGCAGAACGAAATTGGATTTCCCGTGATACTGCGGCAAAACGTTTATTAAAGATGGTAAATTTTTTAAGAAATGCCGATCACTATCATGGTATTTTCCCGCATTGGCTTCATGGTGCAACAGGTAAAACTATACCGTTTAGTAGAAAAGACGATGGTGCTGATATTGTGGAAACTGCTTATTTATTTCAAGGTTTAATTTGTGCAAAAAATTATTTTACTAATAATACGCCACTAGAACAGGAACTTAGGAATAAAATTAGTTGGACATGGAATGAAGCAGAATGGAATGCACATATCCAACCAGGCAAAGACGTTTTATATTGGCATTGGAGTCCCAATAATGAATGGTCTATGAACTTTGCAATTGGTGGATGGAATGAATGCTTAATTGCTTATTTATTAGCTGCATCCTCGCCCAAATATGCTATTCAGCCTGCGGTTTACCATAATGGCTGGACAAAGAGCAGCTTCTTTAAAAATGGTAAATCATTTTACGGCATAACACTACCACTAGGCTTTGATTATGGTGGACCTTTATTTTTTTCGCAATATAGTTTCTTAGGTTTAGATCCTAGAGGGCTTAAGGATCGTTATGCAGATTATTGGGAACAAAACCTAAATCATACTTTAATTAACCGTGCTTATTGTATCGAAAATCCCAAAAAATTTAAAGGCTATAGTGCTAATGCTTGGGGCTTAACTGCAAGTGATAGTTATAATGGTTATGCTGCACATGCTCCACTTGAGGATTTAAGTGTAATTAGTCCCACCGCTGCATTAAGTGCATTTCCTTATACCCCAAACTATTCCATGCAAGCATTAAGGTACTTTAATGATAGCATTCCCTTAAAAATGAATGGTGCAAGTTTATGGGGTCCATATGGCCTAAAGGACGCGTATTCTGAAACGAAAAATTGGATAGCTAATTCTTATTTAGCAATTGATCAGGGTCCTATTGTAGTGATGCTTGAAAATTATCGATCTGGTTTGCTTTGGAAACTTTTCATGCAAGATAAAGACATTCAAAAGGGATTGAAAAAATTAGACTTTTCAAGTCCTTGGTTAAAATAATTTTATAATCCTATTTCCACCGCAGGGTCCCAAAATAGTTTTTCAAAGTCAAGGACGGTTTCGTTTTGGACTTTTATTTTTTCTTTCAATAATAGCTCCTCCATTGTAGTGGGTGTTTCAAAATGTGCTTTTCCGCTTAACATCCCATTTCTATTTACTACACGG
>CAJATB010000163.1 GCA_903944755.1 uncultured Bacteroidota bacterium | reverse complement strand
TCGCTCGCAGCTATGTCACTAGTTGCTTGTGTTAAGAAAGAAGTGACTCCATTAAGAAATGAAGGAGAGCAGTTTCTTAAAATTCAAGAGGCACCTGAAGCTAAAGTTTTTTCAGAACCTTATACTGGAGTTAAACCAGTGGCACTTTTTTCGCTGATTCGTTCTTCAGCAAATGAAACACAAGCTGCAAAAGCTACAAGTTTCAAAATCACTTCTGGTACCCAAGCTGATGTGGACGCTTATAATACAGAGAACGATACGGAATACGAATTGTTACCGGACAGCTTGTATACTATGGCTACCGGCATTACTAAAAGTGGTTCAACTTATACTGTTCCATTTGCTTCTGGTAATTTTACCAAGGAGTTTACGATCAATTTAAATGGTTCAAAGTGGGATTTAAGTAAGAAATATGCCATGAAATACACTATTACCGATTCTGCGGGTGTAAACATAAATGAAGGTAATAAGGAAATTATGGTATTTATAGCTATTGCGAACCGTTGGGATGGTATTTATGAAGTTACCGATGGTACTTTTACCGATGTAGGTAGTCCTACTTGGAGACACATAAATATCGATTGGGCTGCTCTTGGTTATGCAAAACAAGTGTACCATTTAGAAACAATATCCGCAACACAGTGTATTGTATATGATGCAACATATACTGGGGATTACTATTGCGTTTTTGGTACTGGTGTGCCAGGATATAGTATTTTTGGTGATTTTGCAGCCATTTTTGAATTCGATCTTGCAACAAATAAAGTGATTAAAGTTACTAATGCGTGGGGCCAGGAGGCTGGTTCTAGAAAACGTGGAGGTAGGCTTGATCCAACGGGTGTAAATACTTGGACTGCGGGTACATTAAAAGTGAAATACAATATGACTCAAAAAGCAGCATATGCAGCCGCAGTTGCTCCTGATTATATTAGGGCTACTTGGGATGAAACTTGGAAGAGAAAAAGCGGTAGATAATATTATTAGCTACCTAAGTATAAAAAATAAGACCTCCAATTGGAGGTCTTATTTTTTATATACCATCATTTTATGCATCTATGAGCGTTCATAATAATTGTTTTCATCTGTTATTTAGTTACTTTTGCTGTATTAAACACATAATTTATGGGATTTCATATCAATAAAAAAGTGGCTGACAAGAAAGCTACTGCCGGGGCAAAAAATACTACTCAAGCTAGTAGCTCTAAGTTCATAGCAAAAGCAAGTACAAAATCGTCGGGGGTATCTAAAAAACCTATCAAGACAGGTGGGTCTCGTGGTAGTTGATATGTAAATAGAAAAGAAACTTTTAAAAAGGGAAGTTATCCAATGGGTGACTTCCCTTTTTTTTTATTACAAGAATACGGAGCAAGGTTAAAGTAGGGTGTGTAGCCTTTCCTAGCAGGGCATAAAAAAGCCCTCCCGAAGAATCGGCAGGGCATCACGATTGCTTGCTATAGTAAATTCATTCTTAAACCATAACTACCCAAAGGTACTTATTCGTGTTGTAGCAATAGT
>CAJATB010000162.1 GCA_903944755.1 uncultured Bacteroidota bacterium | reverse complement strand
TGGCCATCGTCGTCAAGCACTTGCATTTCAGCACCGGTTGCCCAGACATCACCATATTTTGGTTTATTATCCTGCACAAAGAAGATAATGCCACTATTCCCATTTTTTGAAATCTTCCATTCTAATTCTAATTGAAAATCATTATAGCTTTCGTCTGTTACAATATCACCTCTCCCTTCTTTTATTGTAGGGTCAAGGGTAATAGAACCGTCAACTACTTTCCAAGCGGTCCCTACCTTTTTTTCACCATAAGTGTGCCAGCCATTGGTGGTTTTACCATCAAATAATGGGGTCCATTTTTTTTGAGCAGTTACTTGTAAGCAAACAAAAAGCGTAAGTGTAATGAGCATTTTATATTTCATGTAGCAATTTTTATCGTTTAGCAATAAATGATTATTTTTTTAAAAGTAAAATGTACTTCACCATTGCTTCTGCGTCTTCTTGTTTCAAGTTAGCGTGAGCTGTCATTGGGATAGTGCCCCAAACGCCACTTCCACCTTTCATTATTTTCGAAGCTAATAATTCAATATTATCATCGTTATTTTCGTATTTAGCCGCTACATCTTTATAAGATGGTCCGATGTTTTTTTCACTCACTTTATGACAAGTTAAACAGTCACTTCCTGCAACTAGTGTCATGCCCTTTTGGTAATCAGGATTATCCGATAATGAACTTGTTGAAGCTGTCGTAGTTTCTGTGCTTGATTCTTTTTTTGTATCCCCACCACCGCAAGACATAATTAATACTGCAGCTGTCATTGTAAATAATACTTTACGCATTGTTATTTATTTTTTAATTGTTATTTATATTCCTAATATTTTTTTATTAAAAGCCTCGTCTGAACCCGTATTTGCAAAATCGTCAAATGCCTTATCGGTTACGCTAATAATATTTTTTTGTATAAATAGGGCTCCTTCAGCAGCACCGACTTCGGGGTGCTTAATGGCGCATTCCCACTCCATTACAGCCCATCCCTTAAAGTCGTAGGTAGCTAGTTTGCTAAATATACTTTTGAAATCTACTTGTCCATCTCCTAATGACCTAAACCTACCTGCACGGTCAACCCAATTTTGATATCCACCATAAACACCTTGCTTGGCGGAGGGATTAAATTCGGCATCTTTTACATGAAACATTTTAATACGCTCATGAAATGCATCAATGAATCCTAAGTAATCCATGCATTGTAATACCAAATGTGATGGATCGTATAATAAACAAGCTCGTGGGTGTTGATTTACTTTATCTAAAAACATTTCATAAGAAACACCATCATGTAAATCTTCACCTGGGTGTATTTCGTAACACAAGTCTACACCCACTTCGTCAAATGCATTTAAAATAGGCATCCAGCGTTTTGCTAATTCAGTAAAACCTGTTTCTACTAAGCCTGCAGGCCTTTGTGGCCAAGGGTATACGGTATGCCATAATAAGGCGCCACTAAATGTTGCATGTGCGTTTAAGCCTAAATTTTGAGAAGCTTTCGCAGCATAATGTAATTGTTCAACTGCCCAAGCTGTTCTTGCTTTTGCATTACCATGCACTTCCTTTGGCGCAAACCCATCAAATTGTGCGTCATAGGCAGGGTGCACTGCAATTAATTGTCCTTGTAAGTGAGTGGATAGTTCTGTTATTTCTAAACCCGCACTATTTACGATACCTTTTATTTCATCAGCATATGTTTTACTTTCTGCTGCTTTTTTTAAATCAATACATCTTGCGTCCCAACTTGGTAATTGAACACCTTTAAAACCCAATCCTGCAGCCCATTTGCAAATACCTTCCAAACTATTGAAAGGGGGAGTATCGCCCATGAATTGTGCTAAAAATATACCCGGTCCTTTAATTGTTGTCATATGAAAATATTTAACTAGCTATTTAATGCGCTACATTATTATAAAACGTAAGGTGTCCATTTTTGATCTGAGTGTGCCGAAGCTACGACATTGTCAATAAATGCCATACCTCGTAAGCCGTCTTCGACACCTGGGAAATCTAATATTTCAGGAGTTGCCTCTGTGCCGTCTATTTTACAGCCAAGTGTTAATGCAAAGTTGCGATAAATATTTGCAAATGCTTCAAGATATCCTTCGGGGTGGCCCCCTGGAGT
>CAJATB010000161.1 GCA_903944755.1 uncultured Bacteroidota bacterium | reverse complement strand
ATTGTGGGCGACCCAACCACCGCTTGTACCGGAGTTATTTGCTCCCTCGATTGTACCGAAGCGGTAATTGACGAAGCCATTGAAAAAGGTTGCAACCTAATCGTGAGCCATCACCCCGTAGTATTTAAGGGTGTGAAACAGTTCGTTCCCAACCATTATGTTTCAAGGGCGGTGATTAAAGCCATTCAAAATAACATTGCACTTTACGCCATTCACACCAATTTGGACAATATTATGGATGGGGTAAACAAGACGCTTGCCGACCGTTTGCATTTAGAAAACCGACGTATTTTGGACCCAAAGCCAGGAATGAAGGACCAGCATGGGCAAGAAATTGGGTCTGGCATTATTGGCGAACTCCCTTTGGAAACCGACGAAACCGCTTTTTTAAAGTGGATGAAGGAGAAGTTAAATATTAATGTGGCCAAACATACTTTACTAACAAATAAACAACTGAAAACCATAGCCTTATGTGGTGGTAGCGGAAGTTTTTTAATAGACCAAGCCAAGGCGCAAAAAGCAGACTGTTTTATTACCAGCGACCTTAAATACCACGACTTTTTTGAGGCCGACGGACAACTGCTTTTAGTGGACATTGGGCATGGTGAAAGTGAAAGCTGGGTTCCTAACCTAATTGTTGCTTATTTAACAGGTAAATTCCCTACCTTTGCCGTCCTCGAATCCTCGGTAATTACACAACCTGTATTTTACCTTAAAGATTGAGAAACACCACATTAAGACCATCCAAATAAATTTGAAAATATGGCATCAGTCAAAGACTTTTCAGTAGAAGAAAAATTAGTGAACCTTTACAAGCTTCAAACAGTTGATAGCAAGATCGACGAAATCGAAGTTCTTCGTGGCGAGTTACCAATGGAAGTGAAAGACCTAGAAGACGAGGTTCAAGGTTTGTTGAATAGACAAACAAGAATTGAAGAAGAAATTAATGGTATCACCGAGTTTATCGAATCTAAGAAAGAAGCGATTAAGGAAAGCGAAGCTTTATTACTTAAGTACGAGCAACAAAGCGAGAATGTTAAAAACAATCGCGAATTTGAAGCTATCAATAAGGAAATTGAAATGCAAGGTTTAGAAATTAAACTTGCTGAAAAACATATCCGTGACGCAAATGAAGAATTAGGCGAAAAGATTAAGGTGTTAGACGCAGCTAAAAAAACAATTGCTGTTAAAGACGGTGTTTTACAACATAAGAAAGGCGAATTAGAGAAAATCATTGCAGATACTGAAATTGAAGAAAAAGAATTGAGAGCAAAAAGCGCTGACGCAAGAGGACATATTGACGAGCGTTTATTGTATAGCTACGATCGTATCCGTTCTAGCTACCGTAATGGCTTAGCTGTTGTTACCGTAGAAAGAGACGCTTGTGGTGGTTGTTTTAATTCCATCCCTCCTCAACGCCAAAGCGAAATACGCTTGCACAAAAAAATCATTGTTTGTGAAAACTGTGGTAGAATATTGGTGGAAGAAGAGGTGACTAGCAAAAAATAAGTCGCCTAAACACGATTTTGACAATACCTTGAAAGGGTAGCCTAACCGCTACCCTTTCTTTATTTTACACCCTACAATTCGGCATGCCGCATTTATTCATTAAACAATAAAATGTATATTGCAGTACGTAAATGTTAAGCAAACTCGAAATACAAAACTATATCCTAATTGACCATCTTGTGATTGATTTGTCGAAAGGCTTGTCGGTGATTACAGGTGAAACGGGTGCAGGTAAAAGTATTATTATGGGGGCGCTCGGCCTTATTCTTGGTGACCGTGCCGATAGCAGCGTTTGCCGCAATGCCGAAAAAAAATGTTTTATTGAAGGCACTTTCACCTTAAGCAACAAAGAAAATTACGCTGCTTTTTTTGAGGCCAACGATATTGTTAGTAGCGATGAAGTAATTATTAGAAGAGAAATAAGTGCACAGGGTAAGTCGAGGGCTTTTATTAATGACACCCCATTTAATTTAACCGAACTAAGGCAGTTAACGAGTCAACTAGTGGACTTACACCAGCAGTTTGACACTTTAACTTTAGGGGATACCGATTTTCAACGCACCGTCATTGACGCATTGGCAAATATTCAAAAGGACCTTGCTGCCTACCAACTTGCTTTTAATAATTGGAAAGAAAATGAAAAGCAACTGAATGGCTATTTAGCACAAAAAGCCGAATTTGAAAAAATTGAAAGTTATAATAAGCACCTTTTATCGGAATTCACTGAACTGAATTTACAGGAGGGGGAATTAGAACAGCTTGAACAAGAATTGAAATTTTTGGAAAACGCTGTTCAAATAAAAGCACAATTAGATACTAGTGTACAGGCGTTGGATAGTTCCGATAATCCAATTGTACAGCAATTAAAACAACTATCCCACTCACTTGAAAGTATTGTTAAGTGGCAACCTGCTTTTGAAGAAGTGCTTACCCGTTTAAAAGCTGCTCAAATTGAATTGGTAGATATTGCTAGCGAATTAAGTACTTGGCAAGATAAGATTGAATTTGATGACCAAAAAATCACAACCATTCAGGAAAGACTTAGTGTAGGATACAACTTGCAGAAAAAACATAAGGTACAAACCACTGATGAACTAATTGCCATTCAAAGGCAATTAGAAAACGATTTAGAGGCAGTATTGAACTTGGAAGAAGTAATTACCCAGCTTACTAAACAAGTTAAGCAGGAGCAGGAAAAAGTAATTTCACTTGCAAATAATTTAAGCGAGAAAAGAACACTGCAAATTGCCCCTTTTACTAAGAATGTGAACCAGTTATTGCATCAGGTTGGCATGCCGAATGCTAAAATTAAAGTGAGTATTGAAAAGGTGAGTTTAAATATATTTGGTGCCGATAAAATTGATATTTTATTTGACGCTAACAATACGAATAAATTCGAGCCAATTCGTAAAGTGGCGAGTGGTGGTGAATTAAGTCGTTTAATGCTTTGTATTAAATCGCTGGTAGCTAAGTCGGTTGATTTACCTACCATGATTTTTGACGAAATTGATACCGGCATTTCCGGTGAGCCGGCAAAGCAAGTTGGATTACTGCTTCAAAACCTAGGTCAAAGCAGACAAATATTATGTATTACGCACCAACCACAAATTGCGGCTAAAGGACATACCCATTTATACGTTTATAAGGAGCAAAAGGGAACCAATACACAAACGCATATGAGCACCCTTAACCAGGAACAGCGCGTTCAACATATTGCCCGAATGATTGGCGGCGACCCTCCTACTAAATCAGCTTTAGACAACGCTACCGAGCTTCTTGCTAAATAAGCTAAGAATTGCTCGTTTGTAGTTTATTATAATTATTTTTGCGGCTACTATAAAACCATAACTAATGGCATACAATTTATTGAAAGGTAAGAGAGGAATTATTACAGGCGCTTTAGACAGCAATTCAATTGCTTGGAAAGTAGCTGAAAAAGCGCATGAAGAAGGCGCCACTTTTGTATTAACCAATGCTCCTATTGCAATGCGCATGGGGGAGATTAATGGCTTAGCAGAAAAGACAAATTCTAAAATTGTTCCAGCTGACGCTACAAGCGTTGAAGAACTTACAAACTTGTTTACACAGTCTCAGGAAATATTAGGCGGTAAAATTGATTTTGTTTTGCACTCTATAGGAATGAGTGTGAATATTCGTAAAAAAATTGCTTACCCGGAATTGAACTACGACTACTATGCAAAAGGTGTAGACGTATCAGCAATGTCCTTGCACAAAATGTTAAGCGTCGCTTACAAAATGGATGCATTAAACGACCATGCTAGTGTAGTAGCACTTACTTATGCCGCTGCACAAAGAACCTTCCCATTCTATACCGATATGGCCGATATTAAAGCCTTACTAGAATCCATTGCACGTAGTTTTGGTTACCACTACGGATTAAGAAATAAAGTACGTGTAAATACTGTTTCACAATCCCCAACTAAAACAACTGCAGGTACTGGTATTAAAGGCTTTGGTGACTTTTTTGACTACGCCAATGCTATTGCACCATTAGGCAATGCAACTGCAGAGGATTGCGCGAACTATTGCGTGACCTTATTCTCCGATTTAACTAAAATGGTTACCATGCAAAACTTATTCCATGATGGTGGCTATTCTACTACAGGAGTGAGTGATTTAATCATGCAAAAAGCGGGTATCACAGAATAAAAACAAGACTAACTTCATAAATTATTTAAAACAATACCATGGAAATAAGTGCACAAATGATTGAAAATATTGGCTATTTGGGTTCCATATTAAGTTGCATCACTTTTATTCCCCAAGTATATCATTCTTGGAAATCTAAAAGCGTGGGTGATTTAAGTTTTTCAATGATTCTCATTGTTGTATCTAGTACCATCGTTTGGTTAGTATATGGTTATTTTGTAAGCAGTGGGCCTGTAATGATGGCTAATACTGTTGTCCTTGCATTAAGCTTAATGCTACTTTATTTTAAATTAACTTTTAAAAAGAAATAAGTAGTTACCATATTTCAAAATAAAAAAGGGTCGCCGATTTATCGGAACCCTTTTTTATTATTACTAATTGTAGGAAATTAATATTCGTCTTCATTAAACATGAAATCCTCTTGGCTTGGGTAATCTGGCCAAATGTCTTCGATGCTTTCATATACTTCTCCTTCGTCTTCTAATTCTTGTAAATTTTCAACTACTTCTATTGGAGCACCACTCCTAATGGAATAGTCAATCAATTCATCTTTGGTAGCCGGCCAAGGAGCTTCTTCTAAATAACTGGCTAATTCTAATGTCCAAAACATAGCTTTCTTTTTTGCAAAAGTAGCCGTATAAATGATATAACCAAATGTGTTTTTTCCTCATGATGTAAACAAATTATTAAATTAACAAAAATTCACAGGGAATTACTAGGTTTGTAGCATGGATCAAGCCTCAAAACTATTAGTAGCAAAGGATATATGGAAGCAATATGGCCCTGTTTCGGTATTAAAGGGCGTTTCTATGGAAATAGTTAAAGGGGAGGTAGTTTCTATTGTCGGGCCTTCAGGAGCTGGGAAATCGACTTTATTGTACATTTTAAGCAGCCTAGAACAAGCCGATAAAGGAGAAATTTTTTATAATGGGCAGAAAGTGAGCGGGCTTTCCGAAAAGCAATTAGCAACTTATAGAAATAATACTATTGGCTTTGTTTTCCAATTTCACCATTTACTACCCGAATTTACAGCTATCGAGAATGTTTCCATTCCAGGCTGGATTGCAAAACAACCTAAAAAGCAAATTGAACAAAGGGCCCTTGAGTTATTAGATTTTATGGGGCTTGCCGACAAAAAACATAAAAAGCCAAATACCTTATCGGGGGGTGAGCAACAAAGAGTGGCAGTTGCAAGAGCACTTTTGAATAACCCTGCACTTATTTTTGCAGACGAACCCACTGGAAATTTAGACAGTGAAAACGCCGCTGCTTTGCATGCCCTTTTTATTCGCTTAAAAAAGGAATTTGATCAAAGTTTTTTGATTGTAACACATAACGAAGCATTAGCAAAAATGAGTGATCGTGTGTTAAATATGAAGGATGGACAAATAATTTAGGCTTTTATACACGTGCCTTCCAAGGCATATCTGCAACTCCATTTAAGTGTCCAATATACCTTGCTAAAACAAATAAGTAATCACTTAATCTATTCAAGTATTTTATTACAATTGGTTCTACAAACAACTCTTCTTCTTGTAAATTCACACACCAACGTTCAGCTCTTCTACAAACACATCTAGCTACATGCGCCATTGATATTGCAGCATGCCCTACTGGTAAAATGAAGGATTTCATTGGAGCTAGCACCGCATTCATTTTATCTATCTCTGCTTCTAAGTTCACAATATCAATTTCGGTTAAATCAGGTATTTGTAAGCCTGCTTCAATTGCCGGGTCACATGCAAGATGAGAACCTACCGTAAACAAACGGTCCTGTACTTCGTTCAACACTTTTTGAATTTCCGCATTATTACACATATCACTAACCAATCCAACGAATGAATTTAATTCGTCCACAGTACCATAGGATTCAATCCTGATATGACTTTTAGGTACTCTTGTACCACCTATTAATGAAGTTTTACCTAAATCACCTTCTTTCGTATATATTTTCATAGTTGCTTAAATTGAGAGAAACAAAACCTACCCATTGTAGGTTAACAAAACTAATAAAATAAAGTTCACTAACGATGTGATTTATTAAGGGTGTCGGTTTCAATGTTTCCGTCTTTTAAGCGAACTACCCTATGTGCATATTGTGAAATGTCTTCCTCGTGCGTTACTAAAATTACCGTATTGCCTCCTGAATGAATTTTCCCAAATAATTCCATTACCTCAACAGATGTTTTAGAATCTAGGTTTCCTGTTGGCTCATCTGCTAATAAAATTGCTGGGTTGTTTACCAGTGCACGTGCAATAGCAACACGTTGTATTTGCCCACCACTTAATTCGTTGGACTTGTGATGGCTACGGTCGGCTAATCCTACTTTTTCTAAGGCTACCATGGCCCTGTCTATTCTTTCTTTTTTTGAAATACCTGCATATACTAATGGCAGTGCAACGTTTTCAGCAGCTGTTAACCTTGGTAGTAAATTAAATTGTTGGAATACAAATCCTATTTGTGTATTTCTAATTTCGGCTAATTCATCATCTGACATTGTACTCACATCATGCCCATTTAAGTTGTACATCCCTTTTGTTGGCGAATCCAAGCAACCTAAAATATTCATTAAGGTACTTTTACCACTACCCGAAGGCCCCATTAAAGCCACATATTCATTTTTAAGGATATCTAAGTCAATGCCCTTAAGTACTGGAATAGCTTGCCCTGCCATAAAATAACTTTTCTCAATTCCCCTTAATTGTATAACCGATGACATATGCTATTATTTATGAATTACTTTAGGTACTTTAAAATAAGTACCATCTGAGTCAGGGGCATTTTTTAATGCTTCCTCTCTTGAAATAGAACCTTGTACTTCATCCGGCCTAAGTACATTATAAACTTCACCCATATGCATTAATGGCTGCGTTCCGGAAGTATCCAAGGCGTTTAATTGCTCAACAAATACCACTAAATCCTGCATATCAGCTACCAGCTTATCCATTTTATTGGGTGCCACATTTAACCTCGATAAATGTGCTAAATGGCTTACTAATGTAGGATCAACTTGCATTATACAAATGTAGTTTAAAGCATGGAACCCCCAAGCTGGTTTTGTTAAAAGGTCAAATGACCCAATCAGTGGCAAACAATTAGTGCCTTTGTTCCTAAAATTAAAAGTTTTTTTTGAAATTAGTTGCATAACTAACTAATTTTACAGCAAATGCTTTTTATATGCAACGTTCCATAAAAAATGTAGTGGTTTTAGGTAGTGGTGTAATGGGGGCTCGTATTGCTTGCCATTTTGCAGGTGTCGGTGTGAAAGTTTTATTACTAGACCGACTAAATCCTGGCACCGAGGAAAGTACAAAAATAAAAGAAAGGAATAAACTGGTAGACGATTCATTACTTGCCGCTATTAAATCCAACCCTTCTCCTTTGTATGCGCAAAAATTTGCAAAAAATATAAGTACCGGAAATTTCACCGACGATATTGCAAAAATTTCAACTGCTGATTGGATCATTGAAGTAGTTGTAGAAAGGCTGGATATTAAAAAACTGATTTATGATGAAGTGGAGAAATATAGAAAACCTGGAACACTAGTAAGTTCAAATACTTCAGGTATCCCTATTCATTTAATGGCCGAGGGGCGCAGTGATGATTTTCAAGCACATTTTTGTGGTACTCACTTTTTCAATCCTCCAAGATATTTACGTTTATTAGAAGTAATCCCCACAGCTAAAACAAGTCAGGAAGTAATTGACTTTCATTTGCATTACGGAGACGTATTTTTAGGAAAAACAACTGTTTTATGTAAAGATACTCCTGCTTTTATAGCCAATCGTGTAGGGGTTTTTAGCATGATGAGTGTGTTACATATTATGGAGAAATTAAGTTTGTCAATTGACGAAATTGAAGCGTTAACTGGTCCAATAATGGGACGTCCAAAATCGGCCACCTTTAGGACTGCCGATGTGGTTGGTCTTGACACTTTAGTAAAAGTTGCAAAAGGCGTTGCCGACAACTGCCCTAATGACGAAGCAAAACATATTTTCACTTTACCTGCTTGGCTAGAAAAGATGGTAGAAGAAAATTGGTTAGGAGATAAAACTGGACAAGGCTTTTTTAAGAAAATAAAAACCGCAACTTCTAAAGAAATTTTAACTTTAAACTTAACTAGCTTTGCCTATGAGCCTCGTGTTAAAGCAAAATTTGCTTCAATTACTGCGGCTAAAGCAATGGAAGCTTTACCTGATCGTTTAAAAGCATTGTATGCAGCAACAGATAAAGGTGGCGAATTTGTACGTGCATTTCACTTTGCCTTATTCTCCTACATTAGCCATCGTGTTCCTGAAATTAGCGATGAACTTTACCGCGTTGACGATGCTTTGAAAGCTGGATTTGGCTGGGAAATTGGCGCATTTGAGTCATGGGATACATTAGGTGTAGCTAAGGTTACAGCCGACATGAAAGCAGCTGGTATAGCTGTTGCACCATGGATTGACACTATGCTGAGCAAGGGATTATCCTTCTATAAAGTAACTGACGGTAAACGTTATTACTACGATGTGGCTAGCAGTGACTACAAAATTATTCCTGGCAGTGAATCCTTCTTAATACTTTCTGATTTCAAAGAAAAAACAATATGGAAAAACAGCGCTTGTAACTTAGTAGACATTGGGGATGGTGTTGCAGGTTTTGGATGGAATACAAAAATGAATAGTATTGGAGCTGAAGTATTACAAGGTTTGAATAAAGCCGTTCAGCTCGCTGAAGAAAACTGTAAAGGTTTAATAATCGCAAACGACGGTAATTTATTTAGTGCGGGTGCTAATGTAGGAATGATATTTATGCTTGCCATTGAGCAAGACTATGAAGAACTGGATATGGCTATTCGTACTTTCCAAAACTCAATGATGCGCGTGCGCTACTCTTCTATCCCTGTGGTAACAGCGCCTCACGGACTTTGCTTGGGTGGTGGTTGTGAAATGAATTTACATGCCGATGCTATTGTTGCTGCAGCAGAAACTTATATTGGATTGGTTGAACTAGGCATTGGTGTGATCCCAGGTGGTGGTGGTACTAAGGAATTAGTATTAAGGGCATCCGACGAAATGCATGCCGACGAACCTGAAACTATTACCTTAAATAATAGGTTCATGCAAATTGCAACTGCAAAAGTTGCCACTTCAGCGCATGAGGCAATGGACATGGGTATTTTTAGAAAAGGACAAGATGCAATTGTTTTAAACCAGTCACGAAGAATTGCAAATGCTAAAGAAGAAGCGCTTCGTTTATTCAATGCTGGCTATACGCAACCTTTACAAAGAACAGATATTAAAGTATTAGGAAAATCAGGCCTAGGAGCATTATACGCCGGCATTAATGGCATGTGGCGTGGTGGTTATGCAACAGATCATGATAAATTAGTGGCCAAGAAATTAGCCTACGTAATGTGCGGTGGAGACTTAAGTGAACCTACCTTAGTGAACGAGCAATATTTATTAGACCTCGAAAGAGAAGCCTTCTTAAGCTTATGTGGTGAAAAGAAAACATTGGAAAGAATCCAATCGGTAATCACCGCAGGGAGACCAATTAGAAATTAGTAGGTATTAAAATAAATGTGGCTGCAAATTTTTGTCCCACCAAAAACACCCGCTTTCTAGCGGGTGTTTTTGTATAAGCTTCTGAAAAGTTGCTTATTTGAAGTAGACACTTTAATTATTTAAATACTAATGCAATAACTGTGTCAATGCATTCTCTAATGTAGGATAGTCGAACACGAAACCTGATGATTGTATTTTTTTGGAGGAGACTTTGGCACTTTTTAAAATTTCTACACTCATCTCTCCTAGCATTAATTTCAATATAAACGTTGGTACATAAATGGGGATATAAAAACCACGCATTTTTTTTGTAATGGAGATGATCAAGTCTTTATTGCTTACTGGGTAAGGTGATACCGCATTGTACACACCTTGCAATGTAGTCGTTTCGGCCGCAAATAAAATCATTTTACATAAATCTAAGTGATGTATCCAACTTACTATTTGTGTGCCATTTCCAAAAATAGTTGCCATTCCAAACATTGCAGGCTTTATAAATTCAGCTAAAGCACCACCTCGCTTATTGAATACAATTCCAATTCTAAATGTGACTAATCGTATTCCCATATCCTCCACTGGTTGCATACTTTGTTCCCATAACCTGGACGTTTCACCCAAAAATGCATTGTCTGCCGGGTCAGTTTCTGTAAAGCCATTTTGTAAACTAGTTGGTGTGTCTGGACCATACCAACCTATAGCAGAAGCAGCTATAACTGTTTTTACCTTATGTTCATTTTCACCTAATGCTTTTACTAGTAAAGCACCCGACTGTACACGACTATCCACTAATTCCTTTTTTCGCTTCACTGACCATCTTTTTCCCGCAACACTTTCACCAGCTAAGTGCACTATAATATCTGCTGCTTTTAATGCGGCAGGGTCAATAAATTGCTTTTCGATATCCCATATTGCATAGGTCAAATGCATTCGACTGGACTTTTTAGCTGACCTAGTTAATACAATTACTTCATACCCGTGGTCAATGAATGTGTTAGCCAATGCTTGACCAACCATTCCCGTTCCTCCTGTAATGAGTATTGTTTGCATAGTATAAAGGTACAAAAAACCCTCCCAAAAAATGGGAGGGTTTTAATAATATCACCTGTTCATGAAATGAAACTAGTCAGGTTTTTTTCCATCCAAGAAGGTATTAATGGTAGATAATTTAGCTTGATTGTTTTCATCAGGCTCAACTGTATACTTGCTGTAGTAATTTTCAACGGATGCCAATGTATTCCCAAATAAATCTAAGTTTCTTCTTACATAAGCTGGTACTGCATCAAACTCGGTGTTTGGATCAGTGCTGTTATTAATATTGAAAGATAAATTTCTTAGCTTTTGAATTCTTTCTGCCACTTTTCTTCTTTGTTCCTCTGCATTATCCAATGAAATATCATAGGAAGGATGTGCAGACCTAGTTGTAACAGGTGTTCCTTCCGTTTCATCCTTAATAATTAATTGCATAGCAGGTTCTTCTTGCTCAGCAACCCTAAATGAACTTTGAAATTCAATTACCGGTGCTACTTCTTTTTCTGCTTCAAATACTACTTCGTCAATTGAATCTACTTCGCTCGAAACTTCCTCGTTTGCAAATACAGTTTCTACTATTGATTCAAATTGAAAATTATGGATAGGCGATGCTGCTGCTATTTCTTCTTCCTCTACTTCGTTAGTTTCCTCTAATTCATCTTCTGCATAAATATTAGCTGGCTTGTTAATCACAAACTCTGTAGTAAAATCAATTGCTGGCGTTGCTTCCATATCTAATTCATAACATGCTTCATCCACTTCAGTATCCTCGGGGATAGAAACAAATATGTTTGAAACAATCTCTTCCTCCGCCATAGTTGGTAGTAAAGAATGTGCTTCTTGCATATCAACCGCTTCAATAGTTAGTTCAGCTAATTCAGCAACTTCCTCCAAATCAATCAATACTTCCTCTTCAATCACAATTTCTTCTTGAACAGCTTCGATTATTTCTTCAATAGGAGCCACAAATGAAAACTGTACTGCCGTTTCGCTTGTTTGATCTAATATAAAATGATTGTCATTTTCTAACTCGTTTACTATTGGCTCCTCAGCAATATTTTCAGCTACTGGTACCTCGGCTACTGCTTCTGCAGGAGCCGAACTCGCTATTGGCGCGTTTTCAGTAACCAAAGTCATGACAATCTTTTCCTCAGCTGGGGCCTCCGCTTTTTTTGGCTCTTCCTTTTTAAATGGATCCTTATGTTCAAACCCAGTTGCAATTAAGGTGATACCAATTTTTTCTCCCAATGTCTCATCGTAACCCATACCCATAATCACATCACTATGTTCACCAGTACGTGCACGTAAAATATTATTGATCGTTTCTAATTCATCCATGCTGCATTCGTAATCTCCTTCAGCACTATTTATGTTTAATAGAATCCATTTTGCTCCTTTAATATCATTGTCATTTAACAATGGAGAATTTAAAGCTTCTTCAATCGCTCTTTCTGCTCTGTTTTCTCCTTCCACTTCTGCTTTTCCTAAAATTGCCACACCGCCGTTCTTCATAACTGTACAAACATCCGCAAAGTCAACAATAATGTGACCACGGCTATTAATAACATCCGTTATACATTTCGCTGCAGTTGCCAAAACGTTGTCAGCTTTTGTGAATGCTTCTTTCATTTTTAAGTTGCCGTATTGCATACGTAACTTATCATTTGAAATAACTAAAAGGGTGTCCACATAAGGCTTCAATTGATTAATACCTTCTTCCGCTTGTTTTTGACGACGTGGTCCTTCAAATCCAAATGGTGTAGTAACAATACCTACTGTTAATATCCCCAAATCCTTACAAATTTTTGCAATAATTGGAGCACCGCCTGTACCTGTTCCACCACCCATTCCAACTGTGATGAAAGCCATACGTGTATTGACTTCTAATATTTTTTTAATCTCGTCCAACGACTCTTCTGTTGCTAGCTTACCCACCGAAGGATCGGCACCAGCACCTAAACCTTGCGTTAAATGTGGTCCTAATTGGATTTTATTGGGAACCGGGCTGTTTTCAATTGCTTTTGAATCTGTATTGCATATTATAAAATCAACACCTTCGATATCTTGTTGGAACATGAAATTTACGGCATTGCTTCCTCCGCCGCCAACACCTAGTACCTTGATGATGGATGATTTTTGCTTAGGTAAGTCAAATTGAATCATTAGTTAGTTGTTTTTAGTTGGGTTAGTACGAGGCTAAATTAATTCATTTTTGTGTCTTCTTCTTCACTGAATATTTCAATCAAGTTGTTTTTGAAGCGATCCCAGAATTTACTCTTCCTTCTTTCTACCTGTTCAGGTGTCAAAGAAGTAGGCACAGCTTGAGTTTCCGATTTTTTAACCGGCGCAGAATTATTTATATTCAAGTTATTAACAGTTAGTGATTTTGGCACTTCTACCTTCTTAAAAGTCTCTGCAAATACCTTGTAATTTTGTTCATAATCGTTATAGCCTTTTAAGATTAATCCGATACATGTTGAATACATTGGTTTTTTTAATTCATCAATGTGATTCGGAGCTAAATGTTCATTTGGCAAACCAATTCTTGCATTCAATCCAGTAATATATTCAGTCAATTGAATCAGGTGCTTTAACTGAGAGCCTCCCCCAGTTAATATCACTCCTCCATTTAACATGCGACTGTCTAAGCCTACTTGCTTTAAATGATAAGTTACAAAATCAAGAATTTCACTCATTCTTGCTTGTATAATGGCAGCTAAATTCTTGACACTTATTTCTTTTGCTGGCATTCCTTTAAGTCCTGGAATAGTTACATAAGCATTGGCTTTTGCTTCATCAGAAAGCGCACTTCCAAACTGCACTTTCATTGCTTCTGCTTGACTTTTTAAAACGCCTAATCCCATTCTAATATCGTTAGTGATATTTTCACCACCAAAAGGGATTACAGCTGTATGCTTTAGAATACCATCATAAAAAACGGCAAGGTCACTTGTACCTCCGCCAATATCCAAAATAGCAACACCCGCTTCCATATCAATGTCGCTCATTACCGCACTCGCAGAAGCCAATGGTTGCAATACCAAATCCTTAGTAGTCAAGCCACTTCTTTCTACAGAACGATTTATGTTTCTAATAGCATTTCTGTCACCAGTTATAATATGAAAATTTGCACCTACTTTAACCCCATTTACACCAACTGGATCCTTAATATTTTGGTTATTATCGACATGAAATTCCTGAGGGATTACATCAATAATTTGATCTCCTGCGGGAATAAATGTTTTACGTTGATTGTTTATTAACTGCTCTATTTCCCATGCCTGAATTTCATTTTCAGCGTCTTGACGCACCATATCGCCGCGCGTTTGCAAACTTTTAATATGATGTCCTGCAATTCCTACATATACTTCGTTAATGTCTAAATCGGGGTTGCTTAATTGACAATTCTGTAAAGCTTGTTCAATAGCTTTAATGGTTTGGTCAATATTTAATACCTGCCCATGTTGCACACCGTTGCTGTTTGCACGGCCAAAACCTAGGATTTCCAATTTACCAAACTCGTTTTTTCTACCTGCTATGGCGGCAATTTTCGTTGTACCAATGTCTAGGCCCACAATGATGGGAGAATCGTGCTGACTCATTTTTATGTTTTTTAGTGGTTAGGGTTAGTTTGTTGTTTTGGAAGTTGTCTTTTTGGGCATTACGGCCTTGGCAGTCTTCTTCACTTTATTTAACGATTTATTATTCGCTTTATTGTTCTTTTTTATAATAGTTTTTTTACCCGATCCTTTAACAACTTTTTGTGTTGTTTTTGACTTCACTTTACTTTTAGGCGTTGCCCCCTTTTTCACTGCCACTATAGGTTTCAATGGTTTAACCATAATTGCTTGT
Source organism: uncultured Bacteroidota bacterium (assembly GCA_903944755.1). Lineage (GTDB taxonomy): Bacteria > Bacteroidota > Bacteroidia > Chitinophagales > Chitinophagaceae > Sediminibacterium. The sequence goes on along the minus strand of CAJATB010000161.1, from coordinate 10,969 downwards.
TTTGCTACTAAAAGGGTATCGGGCTCCTTCAATTTAACTGTTGTTGCAGTAGCCATTTTTAGGTCACTAGTGTCTGGCATTTGCATAGCTAATGTATCCGCACTAAAATTGGCAAAAGGCAATACTCCAGGAGCGAAATAAATAGGCTGCATCCCCTTTTTTAAAGCTACAATTTGGTGGTCAAACCTACAGTCCAATACCTGATAGGCATTGATACCGCTTTGTATCCAAACTTTCTTATAAAACGTATAAAGCCTATTTAGTTTATCCTCAATATTTTCAATTGAACCTATTAAAACCAAATGGTCCCCAAGTGCAGGTATGATTTCAAAATCTCCACTTGATGTAATATTTACTTGTGCTACTTGCGCCGAAAAAAAACTGTCTTTTCTAATAAGCATTGCCAATTTTAACACGTGGCTTAATAGCGCACTATCCGGCTTTGATAATTGCTCCTGATCCGATGGGAAACCTGTGATAACCGGCAAACGCATTACAGTAAGTTGCTTTAAGGGCAACTGCTTAGCAGTAGAATCAATGAAGAAGGAACCTCCCATTGCAGTAAAAATTCTCGCAACTGGAATTCTTTGTTCAATCCTTACTTGCACTTCTTGTTTGTTATCGATAAAAATCTCGGCATTTTTAATCCATTTTATATTAGCAAGCGATTGTTCAATTTTTACTAAATTCAATCCAATAATAGGCACGCCTTGTTTCACACCTTGCTCCGCTAATAAAGCCTTTATTTCCATTTCATCCATAAACAATATGGCAGTATTATCACCTACTAATTCAATTTGTACCCCGGTACTCTTTTTGTGACTTTTATCCTGCCATGCATAGGTGAACAGCACAATTAATGCGACACCTGCAATACTCCAAAGTATCTTTACTAATATATTTTTCCAGTCCTTCATTAATTTTTTGTAATTAGGTCTTTTACTTTTGTAATACAAGCATCAATATCACCTGCGCCCGCCATTACAATTAATTTATCGTTTGTTGTAGAAGCCCATTCAAACAAAGCTTCTTTTGTCATTACTTTTTTATTTTCAAGTTTCATTTTATCCAATAGCATCTCACTTGTAACTCCTTCAATTGGCAATTCCCTTGCCGGGTATATTGGTAATAAGATAACCTCATCGGCCTTGTCCAAGGTTTGTACAAACCCTTCGCATTGGTCCTGCGTTCTGCTATATAAATGTGGCTGAAATACAAGCACCATTTTTTCTCCAGGATAAATACTTCTCACTCCACTAATTAATGCATTCAATTCTTCCGGATGATGCGCATAGTCGTCTATCAATACTTTATTGGCCGTTTTAACTTTGTATTCAAACCGACGCTTAACTCCCTGAAAAGCAGCTACTGCTTTAATAATCTTATCATGCTCAATACCCAATGTTAATGCTATGGCAATTGCTGCAGTTGCATTTTCTACATTATGTAACCCTCCCATATTTAAAACTACCTGCTTCAATACCCCTGCTGGATGCACTAAATCAAATATATAAGAGCCGTCAACCACTTTTAAATTACTAGTATGATAGGAGGCGGCGTCCTTGTTGTAACCATAAGTAAAAACAGATTTATTTTTTGCGTCCGTATTTACGGTAGTACCTAGTTTTTGAATGAGCGTTCCCCCAGGTTTAATTTTATCGGCATATTGTCCAAAAGCTTTTAACACTTCTTCGGCAGTACCATAAATATCTAAGTGATCCGGATCCACTGCCGTAATAACTGCAATATTGGGAGAAAGTTTTAAAAAGCTTCTGTCATATTCATCGGCTTCAACTACTACAACGTTTCTTTCGTCACTCCAAAAATTAGTATCGTAATTAGATGCAATGCCGCCTAAAAAAGCATTACACCCATATCCTGAATGACGTAATATATGAGCAGTCATTGAAGTGGTAGTTGTTTTACCATGGGTGCCTGCGATACCTATTGTAAATGCATTTTCTGTAATCCAATTTAATACATCACTTCTTTTAACTACATTATATCCTTTATCAATAAAATAGTTAAGTTCTGCATGCGCACTAGGAATGGCTGGAGTATAAACAATTACTGTTGCGTCCTTATCTAATTGTTGTATATCATCTTCGAAATGTATTTTAATACCTTCTTTTATTAAATCGTCTGTTAAACCTGTTGGTGTTTTATCATACCCTGAAACATACACTCCTTGCGTATTAAAATAGCGTGCTAAAGCACTCATCCCAATGCCTCCAATTCCAATAAAATAAATTCTTTTAATATTTGTTAACGGGTTCATGCTTAGTTTTTTAACTATTTTACTTTTGAGTGTGTTGAATAATTTGCTCCGCAATTAAGTTATCTGCATTTAATAATGCAAATTGTTGTAGTTGTTGTTTAATAGTATTCATTCTTTGCTCGTCCTTTATTAAGGACAATAAAGTACTTATCAGTTGCTCATTCACTTGGTTGTCCTTAACAATTAAAGCTGCACCCTTATTCACTAATTGCATTGCATTAAATGTTTGATGATCCTCTGCAGCAAATGGGTATGGTACAAAAACGCCTACCTTACCGGTTACACTTATTTCAGCAACAGCCATTGCACCCGACCTGCTAACTACAATATCCGCCGCTGTATAGGCAGCACTCATATCGTCAATAAAGGAACTCACATATACATTTGGAAAAGCTGCGGCTGCTTTTAAATAAGCCGATGCGCCGGGCTTACCTGTTTGCCAAATTAATTGTATATCATTTTTAAGCAACTCAGGCAAGCCATTTTGTATTGCGGCATTAATTGACTTTGCACCCAAGCTTCCTCCGATAATTAATATTGTTTTTCTTGAAGGCAATAATCCAAATTGCAATAATGCTGCTTCTTTAGAATAAGGTGCGTCGACAATATTTTTTCTGATCGGGTTACCTGTTACAATTATTTTACAAGCAGGAAAAAATTGCTCCATGCCTTTTGCTCCAGTAAATATTTTAGTTGCATGCTCGGCCAACCATTGGTTTGATTTACCGGCAAAAGCATTTGATTCATGAATAAAAGTTGGAATTGATTTTGCTTGTGCAAATTTTAATACTGGGAAACTACTATAACCCCCAACGCCAAATACTGCATTTGGTTTAAAGGATGCAAATATTTTTCGCACCTGAAAAAAACTTTTAACTAGTTTAAATGGAAGCGTAATATTCTTAAATATATTTGTTCTATTTAATCCTGCAATAGTTAACCCTTTAATTTCAAAACCTACTTGTGGCACTTTTTCCATTTCCATCTTACCGTTAGCCCCTACAAACAGTATTGCTGCATCGGGTTGTATTTTTTGAATAGCTTGCGCAACAGCAATTGCAGGAAAGATATGTCCTCCTGTGCCACCACCTGCTATAATGATGCGTAATTGTTTATGCTGTTGGTTGTACCCCATTATTTATTGATTCTGTTTCAGTTGGTATTTCAATATCTGTTTCAACAGGAGCATTACCTTCAATTTGCTCCACATTCCTAGCCACACTTAATATTAATCCTATAGAACAACACGTAAAAATAAACGAGCTTCCTCCCATACTTACTAAAGGCAACGTAACCCCAGTCACCGGAACAATATTCACATTTACGGCCATATTTGCAACCGCTTGAATAATTAAAGTAAAGCTTAATCCTAAAGCCAAAAAAGCACCAAAAGCGTAAGGACAGCGTCTGAAAATTCTTATGCATCTAAATAAAAAAACTAAATAAATGAATATAATAAACGCACCTCCCAATAAACCATATTCTTCAATTATAACCGCATATATAAAGTCATTGTATGCTTGTGGTAAGAAATTTCGTTGTTGACTATTTCCTGGTCCTAAACCCATAAAAATACCTCCATTCGCAATGGCAATTTTAGCTTGTTGTACCTGGTAAGGCACTTCATTGTCACTAGCATACATAAAATCTTGTACCCTATTTACCCAAGTACCAAAACGCCCAAAACTTTTCATTTTTTCAGCAACAACAGGTTTCCCTTCTTCACTTTTACTAGAATGCGTAGCCATGGCGACACTTATAATAATAGCTACTGGTATCATGGCCACTACTATTGTTAACATAATATGTTTAAAACTAACCCTTCCAATAAACATTAATAAAAGCGAAGTAGCACCTGTTAATAAAGCATTTGATAAATTCGCAGGCATTATTAAAGCGCAAATTAATAATACCGGCCAAAGTACTGGCCAAAAACCATTCTTGAAATCTTTAATCACCGCCTGCTTCTTGCTCAACACTTTTGATATATACATGAATAAAGCCAACTTTGCCACATCACTACTCTGAATAGTTAAATTAATAATTGGTAATTTAATCCATCTACTTCCCTCGTTAATTTTTGCTCCGAAAAATAATGTATAAATTAACAGTGGAACTGACAAGGCAAATAATATAGTGGCAATACGAGAAAACACGGTGTAATTAACCCTATGTAATGCGAAAATGACTAGTAAACCTATAAGCGTGAATATAACTTGCTTGAACAAATAAACACTAGTGTTACCACGATACATTTTATACGCTAACGAACCTGTTGCACTATACACCACAAGAATTGAAATAAGTGACAATACAATGACTAACCCCCATATGTATTTATCCCCTCTTGTTCTTTGGTCCAAATGCTCTTTCATGCCTCCTATAGAAGGCATCTGCGAAAATAATTTATCAGTGGTTTCGTTAAACATATTTTAAAGTTCTTTTACACTCTCTTTAAATTGACGTCCTCTATCCTCATAATTCTTAAACAAATCAAAACTTGCACATGCTGGGCTCATTATTACCACGTCACCCTTTTCTGCTAATTTGAAGGAAGCATTAACCGCTTTTTTTGCGCTATCCGCTTCAATAATAGTAGCTACCTTATCCTTAAAAAATTCGATAATTTTTTTATTGTCTGTACCCATACAAACAATTGCTTTAACTTTTTCTTTTACTAAATCAGCTAGCAATTCATAGTCATTGCCTTTATCAACACCGCCTAAAATTAGCACTGTTGGCTTTTGCATACTTTCTAATGCATACCAAGTACTGTTAACATTTGTTGCTTTACTGTCGTTTATAAAATCTACACCGCGGACAGTAGCAACAAATTCCATTCTGTGTTCTAGGTTATGGAAATTACTTACTGCTTCACGGATTTTTTCTTTCCTAATACCTAAAGTGGTTGCTGCGATACTTGCTGCCATAGTGTTGTATGCATTATGTTTTCCCTTTAAGGCAAAATCATAAATACTCATGGTAACGCGTTCTTCTTGGATTTTAATCATCATTTGGTCGTTCTTGATGTAGCCTCCTTTTTTAACTTCTTGTTTCATAGAAAATGGTAATGGGTTAGTATGTATAGTTAGTAGTTCTAATTGTTTCACGATTACTTCGTCGTCAATGCAGTAAATAAAATAATCGTTGGCAGTTTGGTTTTCAATAATGCGCAACTTGCTTTTAATATAGTTTTCGAATTTATAGTCGTATCTGTCTAAATGATCCTCCGTAATATTTAATAAAATGGCGATATCTGGCTTGAAATAATTGATGTCATCTAATTGATAAGAACTTACTTCAATGATGTAAAGTGCTTTAGGTGCTACTGCTATTTGTCTTGCAAAAGAAAATCCAATATTGCCTACCATTGCAACATCTTGTTCCGCTAGTTTGCATATATGGTATAGCAAAGAAGTAGTTGTAGTTTTTCCATTACTGCCTGTAATTGCCGCAATTTTGCTTTCGCCCTTGTACCTGAATCCAAATTCAATTTCACTTACCACCGGAATACCTTTAGCACGAATTTGTTTCACCAATTCGTTCTTTTCCGGGATACCTGGGCTTTTCATTACTTCATCCGCCGCCAATATTCTTTCAACACTATGTGATCCAGACTCAAAAGGGATTGCACTGTCTTCCAATTCTTTTTGATAAATAGGCTTTATTGCACTAGCATCTGAAACGAATACATCGTACCCTTTTTGCTTAGCTAATAAAGCAGTTCCTATACCACTTTCGCCTGCCCCTAATATGACTAATTTCTTTGCCAATACTTATCGTGTTTTTAGTGTTAGAATAGAAGTAACTACTAATAAAATGGTGATAATCCAAAAACGGACTGCTATTTTACTTTCATGGAACCCTTTCTTTTGGTAATGGTGGTGTAAGGGACTCATTAAAAACACTCTCCTTCCTTCCCCGAATTTTTTCTTTGTATACTTAAAATAACCAACTTGAATTATCACACTTAAATTTTCAATTAAGAATACGCCACAGAAAATAGGAATCAATAATTCTTTTCGCACAATAATTGCCAATGAAGCAATGATACCACCTAGTGCTAAGCTCCCTGTATCACCCATAAAAACTTGAGCAGGGTAAGCATTATACCATAAAAATCCAATACATGCTCCAACAAATGCGCCTACAAACATGGATAGTTCTCCTAAATTAGGGATATACATTACGTTCAAATAATCGGCAAATACATAGTTACCACTTACATAAACAAATACCCCTAATGCAGCCCCAATTATTGCGCTAACGCCTGCTGCCAAGCCATCTAAACCATCTGTAATATTTGCGCCATTAGAAACAGCGGTAATTATAAAAGTGACAACTAATATATATACAATCCAAGTGTACTTGTCTGCACCAGGGCCCATCCAGCTAATTAATTTGCTATAATTAAATTCATGATTTTTTACAAATGGGATTGTTGTAATAGGCGTTTTAACTTTTACGAATCTCCTTTCCTCGCCATTAATTACCCTTACCACTACGTTAGCCCCTTTAGCCACTTTTTCTCCTTTTGCCAAACTCGCATTCACCGAAGTGGATACTATTTCTCTTTCCACTGTTACTGAATTACTAAAGTAAAGTGTAACACCAATAATAATACCTAAACCAACCTGTCCAATTATTTTGGAAATTCCAGCTAAGCCATCACTATTTTGTTTTTTATAGGACTCCCCTTTGCTAATAGCCTCTTTCCTTGCTCTTATTTTAAAGTAATCATCAAGAAAACCTATTAACCCTAACCAAACAGTACATAATATCATTAAACGGATATACACTTTGTCCAAATTAGCAAACAACAAAGTAGGTATTAATATACTCATCAAAATAATGATACCGCCCATTGTGGGTGTTCCCTTTTTTTGTTGTTCTCCTGCTAACCCTAGTTCTCTTACACTTTCGCCAATTTGTTTATGCTGTAAAAAAATAATCATTTTTTTACCATATACTGTTGCAATAAACAAGGATAATAATATTGCCATTGCAATTCTGAACGTCAAAAATTGAAATGCTCCCAAGCCCGGGATATTAAATGTTTGATCTAACCAAGAAAATAATTGATACAGCATACTGGGTTATTTTTCGAATTCGTTGAATAAATTTTTTAAAATGGCTTTATCATCAAAATCATGCTTCACCCCTTTTATATCTTGGTATTTCTCATGGCCTTTCCCTGCAACTAATATGATATCTCCTGGCTTTGCAAAACTTACTGCAGCTTTTATTGCTTCTTTTCTGTCGACAATATTGATATATTTTCTTTTTGCAGCACTCGTTAACCCTTGCTCCATGTCCTTAATAATTTCATTAGGGTCTTCTGAACGGGGATTGTCACTGGTTAAAAAAACTCTTGTACTTAAATCACATGCCACCTGAGCCATAATTGGTCGCTTAGTCTTATCCCTGTCTCCGCCGCAACCCACCACGGTGATTACATCTTCTCCTCCTTTTCTTAATTTAGCAATAGTTGTCAAAACATTTTCTAATGCATCAGGGGTATGTGCATAGTCAACAATACCAATAATATTTTGCTTGCTAATAATATAATCAAACCTTCCTTCAGCACCTGTCAAAGCACTTAATATAGTTAACACCGATGCTGAGTTTTCTCCCAACTGAATGGCTACTCCATATACAGCTAAAAAATTATATGCATTAAAAGTGCCTATTAAACGACAATGCACTTCAATATTATTCACTATCATGACTAATCCAGTCAATTGATTTTCTAAAATTTTACCTTTGTAGTTAGCAGGAGCATGTAAAGCGTAAGTTAATTTCTTCGCCCTTGTATTGGCTATTATTTGCTCGCCATTTTTGTCATCCAAATTTGTCAAAGCAAATGCATCAGTTGATAATTGATCAAAAAAAGCTTTTTTAGCTTCTAAGTAAGCTTCGAAAGTATGGTGATAGTCCAAATGATCATGTGTGATATTGGTAAACGCCCCACCAATAAAATGTAAACCAGTTATTCTATGTTGATGAATTGCATGACTGCTTACTTCCATAAAAACATGCGTACAACCAGCTTTTACCATTTTATACAATAATGCATTTAGTTGTATTGCGTCAGGCGTAGTATGTGTAGCTGGAACAATGGTATTGCCTATATGATTTTCCACTGTACTTATAAGGCCACAGGTATATCCTAATTCAGAAAATAATTTAAATAAAAGTGTAGCTACGGTGGTCTTGCCATTCGTTCCTGTCACCCCTACTAATTTCATTTTTGTTGACGGCTCGTCGTGAAATTGGTGTGCCATTATAGCAACCGCTTCATTTGTATTTTCAACCACAAGATACGTTACACGTGGCAGCGCCAAACCAGGCATTTCTTCACAAACAATTACAGTTGCCCCTTTCTCAATAGCCGTTTCTATAAAATCGTGTCCATCCACTTGTGCGCCTCTAATAGCAACAAATACACAACCTGGCGTTACTTTTCTTGAATCAATTTGAATGTCATTTATTTCTTGCTTAGTATTGCCCGCTACTTCACGAAGTGCAACACCAAATAATATAGATTGTAATGCTTTCATTAGTTTAATTCAATTTGAATTTGTTGCCCTTTTTGAATATACTGTCCCTGAACAATACTTTGTTTCACTACTTTACCTCTTCCAACACAGCTAACTACTAGCCCTTTCTTTTCACATAACCATAAAGCATCTTGCAATTTCATACCAGTAATATTGGGCATGGTAGTATCCGATATAACCTGCTGCCCTGCTTTTAAGACATGCCCAGCACCCTGCATACTAACCCAATCGTTACTCAATGAAGAATCCTGATAAGTAAGTGACAACTGCTTAGCAATAGTTTTTAAAGACATTTTAGAAATTGAATAATTAAAAACTTGGCTATCTTTTAAATGTACTACTGGCGCAATATTTAATTTATTCTGAATATAAGTTGAATATAACCTATCGCTAATTTCTTTAAATACAGGACCCGCCACAGAACCACCATAAAAATTAGCGGCATGTGGTTTGTTTTTTATAATAACTACGATTGTATATTGTGGATTTTCGGCAGGGAAATAGCCAGCAAATGAAGACTGGTAAATTTTATCCGCGTATCCTTTATTACCATTAGCGACTAATGCCGTGCCTGTCTTTCCTGCTACTTTATATAAGCTATTTGCAAATAACTTTCTAGCCGTTCCATTTATACAAACACCTTCTAATGCAATGCGTAAGTCTCTTATAGTTGTTGGCTTGCATAATTGTGCATTATATACTTTAGGTAGAAAGTTTTTTATTACTTTACCTTCTTCTTGAATTGAATTCACCAAATAAGGCTTCATCATTACTCCATTATTAGCAATGGCGTTGTACAAATTCAAGGTTTGAATTGGAGCTATTTCAATATTATAACCAAAAGCCATCCAAGGCAATGTTGTTGGCCCCCATAACCTACTTCCTGGTTTTACAATTCTTGGTTTTTGTTCTCCCATTAAATCAAGTCCTGAAGTAGAATCTAACCTTAGCTTGGTTAAATGCTTAAAATATGCATCAACATTATTATTATAGTGTTCCATGGCAATTTTAGCCATACCTACATTCGAACTTTCCTCGAAAGCTTCTAAAACAGTTGCTTGATGCTTGCCATGTTTTTCAGAATCATACACGGTTTGATTAGCGACTCTCCATGTACCTCCCTCTAAATCTACTGTAGAATTCAATGTTACTTTCCCATCCTCTAATGCCGACAATAATGTTACTAATTTAAAGGTTGAACCTGGCTCAGTTGGCGTCATTGAGTAATTCAAATCTTCTCTGTAAACCCCTTCTCTTATTTTACCCAAATTGGCAATGGCTTTAATTTTCCCAGTCTTCACTTCCATCACCATCGCTACCCCATTCTGCGCCTCGTTCTTTATCATCATCTTCATTAATGCATTTTCAGTAACTTCTTGAATGAATACATCTAATGTGCTAACAATATCTTTTCCTGTTTCGGGTTCAATTTCGAATGCTCCTTCTTCTACTGGCACTGTCACACCACCTGCAATTGCCCTTACTAATTGGCGACCATTGCGGCCATTTAATACGGTATCATAAGACATTTCTAATCCAACCTTATTTTGATCCCTAGCCAAACCAATAGTCCTGTATCCAATATTCTCATAAGGGTTCAAGCGAATATTCTTTTCCTGCGCTATCATACCACTCTTGTAACGCCCCAATTTAAATAAAGGGAATTTAGCTAATAATAAATATTGCGGATAGCTAATTTTTTTTCTTAACTCGTAGTTGGCCTCTTTATTTTCAAAAGCCTTTGTTAAAGCATCTTTATATTTTTCGGGCGCTTGATCCTTAAATAAACTAGCTCAGGCTAAAGAAAGTGAATCAATATTTTCTCTAAATATTTTACCCTTTTTTTCGTGTAATGGCTTTACTCTAAAATCAATATAAATATCAAATTGAGGAATGTTAGTACTTAACATTTGACCATCTTCACTATAAATAGTCCCTCTTGCTGCAGGTATATCAACTATACGTTGATGCAAACTATCACTTAACCCCCTCCAGTACTTCCCTTGAACTTGTTGTATATAAAACGCTTTACCTAAAATAGCAATACATACTATTATTACTAGTATATAACTTAAATAAACCCTCCATAATATGTCGCGTTTTACGTCCATTATTATTTATTCAGGTTTTT
>CAJATB010000160.1 GCA_903944755.1 uncultured Bacteroidota bacterium | reverse complement strand
TTATAGGCACTTTTGCTGGCAAGGTGGATTTTAAACAGGCTATTATTTTAAAGGCGGTAAGTAAAACAAAAGTGACCGGTACCATTGAGTATATGGTTTGCAATGACGAAAAATGCTTGCCACCTGTTACCATTCCATTTGAAGTTACAATCCAGTAGGTACTGCATTAAAACGAACGCTACTCCTTTTTTATTAAATAATTAATTTTGAATAAAGTCACTTCTTTTTTCTTTTCTTTTATTGTGGTATTTTTTTGTGCAATTAATTCCCAAGCACAAGGGGATAGTATTGTGTCGGTTGCAGTTAAGGCTAGTTTAATAAACGACAGTACTTATTCATTAAAGGGCAAGGTAACTTTACAAAAAAGCTGGCATGTATATGGAAATAATGCGGATGGTCTAAATGCACCTTCGTTTCAATTTTCCTTAGAAACGGTAAAAGGCTTAGCTGCGCCTACTTATTCAGTGCAAGCAAGTAAACAAAAAGATATTCTCTTTACAGAAGCTGCCATTTTTTCAACTGGTTTTGATATTGACCAAACAATTCAAATAAATGGATTTCAGCCAGATAGTTTAAAAGGGTTTGTATTAATAAGTGTAGGTAAAGGCGAACAATTTTATCCACTAGAATTACCATTTGCAGCGGCATTGGCAAAAGGGCAAAAAGTAGCTGGGTTTCAGTTGCTATTACCCGCTTCGGCAACTACACCCGATGCAGATGCTTGTGGTGCAGCCGCGCATGATACAGGAACATCAAGTGGTTTAGCCATATTTTTCCTCGGATTCCTGGGCGGTTTAATTGCCTTAGTAACCCCTTGTGTTTTTCCAATGATCCCCGTAACGGTTTCTTATTTTACAAAACGTTCCAAAACTAGAAAGCAAGGAATTAAAAATGGCTTACTATATGGGTTAAGTATTTTTTTAATTTATGTTTTAGCTAGTTTGCCTTTTCATATAATGGGCAATGTGCAGCCGGAAATTTTTAATAGCATTTCAACGAATGCCACTTTAAACATTATTTTCTTTGTTATTTTCATTTTCTTTTCAATCTCCTTTTTTGGGTATTTCGAAATTTCTTTACCAAGTGGGATTGCAAATGCTGCAGATTCTAAAAGTAGCTTGGGAAGCTTGGGAGGTATATTTTTCATGGCCATCACGCTTGCCATTGTTTCATTTTCTTGTACGGGTCCAATACTTGGCACTTTATTAGTTGGTTCCTTGCAAGGCGGTGCTTGGGCGTTAACACAGGGTATGGCGGGCTTTGGGGTTGCATTGGCTTTACCCTTTTCGTTATTTGCCATATTCCCACAATGGCTACAAAGCTTACCTAAGTCAGGCGGCTGGCTAGACACGGTTAAAAAAATATTGGCATTCTTAGAATTAGCTTTAGCATTTAAATTTTTATCGAATGCTGATTTAGTGCAACATTGGGGTTTATTAAAACGAGAAGTATTTTTAGGTATTTGGGCACTTATTAGTATAGGCTTGGCTTTGTATTTATTTGGAAAATTAAGGTTGCCACATGATGTAAAAGGGGCACCAATTGCAACAGCAAGAAAAGTGCTAGGGTTAATTGCTATATGTTTTTCTGCTTATTTAGTTTACGGCATTGCACCTAAAAATGCGGGCGCGCTAAAACTATTAAGTGGTTTCCCGCCGCCTACTCATTATAGTTTATTTACTGCAGCAGACACCCCACATGGTTTACAGGCGAATGTTACAAATGACTATGCGAAAGCGTTGGCTTTAGCTAAAGCGCAAAACAAGCCTATATTAATAGACTTTACAGGTTGGGCCTGTGTGAATTGTCGAAAGATGGAAGAGAATGTTTGGTCCGACCCGGCGGTAGCTAGCTATATACAAGAAAATTTTGTGCTTCTTTCATTGTATGTGGACGACCGTGCATTATTGCCAGTGGGAAAGCGATTTACTTACACTTCAAAATCGGGACAATTAAAAGAAATTGTAAGTGAAGGTGATTTATGGGCAACATTTCAAGCTGAAAATTTTAACCAAGTAACACAACCTTTGTATGTTGTATTAAGTGCTGGAGAAAAAATAGCATCCAACCCAGTGGGCTACACGCCGGACATTCAGGAGTACCTTAATTGGTTAAAGTGTAGTTTTAGCAAAGCGAAGTAAACAATTATTTTTACCAAAATAAATGATATTAAAAAGCCCTGCTCCAATTTCTTGGACAGGGCTTTTTTGGGTTAGTAGAACAAAATAGTTTGCTAATAAAAATTAACTACTATAAACTCATGCCGCGTTCGTTCATCATTTTCCTTAAGTTAATTAAGCCATAGCGCATTCTTCCCAAAGCTGTGTTAATACTGCAGTTGGTCATTTGTGCGATTTCTTTAAAACTTAAATTTGCGTAATGTCTTAACACAATAATTTCTCTTTGTTCTTCAGGTAGTAAGTCAACTAATTCTTGAATATTCTTATGTGTTTGTGAACGTGTCATTTTATAATCAGCAGGATGGTCAGCGTGTTTAATTATTTCAAACAAATCTTGGTCATCTCCTGTTTTAATAGTTGGAGTACGTTTAACTTTTCTAAAATGGTCCACGCAAAAATTATGAGAAATCCTTAAAGCCCATGGCAAAAACTTGCCTTCTTCGTTGTATTTTCTTTGCTTTAAGTTGTCAATTATTTTAATGAAAATTTCTTGAATTAAATCTTCTGCTAAATAGCTGTCTTTGACCATGAATAAAATGGTATTGTATATTCTTTCGTAGTGACGTTCTAAAAGGGCATCAAAAGCGCGCGAGTTTCCATCTTGAAAAGACTGAATTAACTCGTTGTCGGTTAGTTCTATGACTTTGTTCATGTTTGTTTTTTATAGGTGTTCGAAGGGATAGGACTGGAAAATTACACCCATAAGCAGTTGGTATCGTGTTTGTGGAAAACAAGAAATTGGCTTTGACGCTATCCACATTTTGTTTCATAAAACTTTATCCACTTTCATACAACCAAATGGCTTGGATTCTGTTATTTTTGTATATGGCTTTGCGTAAAAAGGATAAAGGGGCGATTCAAGTAGTGGGAGCAAGGGTACATAACCTAAAAAATGTAACTGTTGACTTTCCTCGTGAACAATTTATAGTGGTCACAGGTGTTTCAGGTAGTGGTAAGTCCTCCTTAACCATCGATACTTTATTTGCCGAAGGGCAAAGACGTTATGCGGAAAGCCTTTCTTCCTATGCAAGACAATTTATGTCCAGAATGGGCAAACCCGATGTGGATTATATCAAAGGTTTGTGTCCTGCTATTGCCATTGAGCAAAAAGTGGTTACGCGTACTCCTCGAAGTACTGTTGGAAGCATGACCGAGATCTATGATTATTTACGTGTATTCTACGCGCGGGTGGGTAAAACCTATTCTCCTATTAGCGGAGAGGAAGTAAAAAAGCACGATGTACAAGATGTGCTTACCTATATACAAAAAGGCAAGGCAGGGGACAAAATAGTCCTTTTGGTAAATTTTAGGCAACAAGCTAAAAGGGATGCACAAGAGGAATTGAATATTTTATTGCAAAAAGGGTTCACCAGAATATATTTAAGGGCACCTAAAACTCTATCGGAAATACTTAGGGTAGAAGATGCGTTAGCTTGGTCAAAACCCGATTTAATTAAAAAACTAAAAGGCCATGAGGTATATGTGCTTATTGACCGAATAGTAGTTAAGGATTTTGATGAAGATGATTTCCATAGGATTAGCGATTCAATAGGAACCGCTTTTTACGAAGGGGAAGGCCTATTATTAGTTGAAAAGAATAATGATACGGTACAGGATTTTAATAATAAATTTAGTTTGGACGGAATGGAATTTGATGAACCAAGTCCGAATTTATTTTCTTTTAATAATCCATATGGTGCATGCCCAACATGTGAGGGCTATAGCCAAGTTTTAGGCATTGATGAAAATTTGGTTATCCCAAATCCACATTTGTCGGTATATGATGGTGCTGTGGCACCTTGGAAAGGAGAGAAAATGGTTTGGTGGAAGGATCAGTTTGTAAAAGAAGCGGGCAAGGTTGGATTTCCTATTCATCAACCTATTAATAAATTAACCAAAACACAAATTGCGCAGTTGTGGAAAGGATTAGGAAAAGCATTGGGTATTGACGATTTTTTCAAGGATGTAGAAGCCCATTTATATAAGGTGCAGTTTCGTGTAATGTTAAGTAGGTATCGTGGTCGCACAAATTGTCCCGATTGTAAAGGGTATCGTGTGCGTAAAGAAGCATTGTATGTAAAAATTGGTGGTACGCATATTGGAGAATTGTGTGCAATGCCCGTGCGTGATTTACAAACTTGGTTTACAAAATTAAAATTAACTGCGCACGACACGGAAGTGGCCAAGCGAATATTGATTGAAATTGAACAACGTTTACAAACACTGATGGATGTGGGTTTGGGCTATTTAACACTAAGCCGTTTGGCTAATAGTTTGAGTGGTGGAGAAAGTCAAAGAATACAATTAACCCGTTGCTTAGGAAGTAATTTAACCAACTCATTATATATTTTGGATGAACCTTCTATTGGTTTGCATTCGAGAGATACAGAAAGGCTAATAAAAGTGCTACAAAATTTAAGAGACTTGGGCAACACGGTTGTAGTGGTAGAGCACGATGAGCAAATAATGCGTTTAGCGGATCACATAATTGACATGGGGCCACTAGCAGCTCACTTAGGAGGTGAAGTAGTTGCAGTGGGCAATGCAGTTGCATTAATGAAGGACAAGGATAGTTTAACAGGAAAATATTTAAAGGGCACACTTTCAATACCCATTCCTGAAAAAACAAGGGCAGTTAAACATACCATTGAAATAGAAGGAGCGTATTTGCATAACCTGCAAAATATTGATGTAAAATTTCCTTTACATAGTTTATGTGTAGTGAGTGGCGTAAGTGGAAGTGGAAAAACAACTTTGGTAAAGCAAGTATTATACAATGCATTATTGAAATCAAAACAATTGCCAACTGAAATACAAGGAGGTTATGCTGCATTAAAAGGCGACTTGCATTTAATTGATGAAATAGAAATGGTCGATCAAAACCCTATTGGTAAATCATCGCGAAGTAATCCCGTTACTTATATTAAAGCATATGACGCTATTAGGGATTTATATTCCAAGCAAGTGCTTTCAAAAATCAGGGGCTTTTTGCCTAAACATTTTTCCTTTAATGTGGACGGGGGAAGATGTGATACTTGCAAAGGTGAAGGCGAGCAATTAGTAGAAATGCAATTCTTAGCGGACGTACATTTAACTTGTGAGGACTGTGGCGGAAAGCGTTTTAAAGAAACAGTATTAGAAGTGCAGTATAAAGGAAAAAGTATTCATGATGTGTTGGAGATGAGTGTGGATGAAGCGGTTGATTTTTTTCAAGAGGAAAAGAATATTGTATTAGCCATAGCACCATTACAAGAGGTTGGATTGGGGTATGTGAAGTTGGGACAAAGTAGTAATACCTTAAGTGGGGGAGAAGCGCAAAGGGTGAAGTTAGCTAGCTTTTTAGGCAAAGGAAAAGCGGCTAGTAAAATGTTATTCATATTCGATGAACCAACAACAGGTTTACATTTTCACGATATACATAAATTACTAAAAGCTTTCAATGCTTTAATTGACCAAGGACATTCTTTAATTGTGGTTGAACACAATACCGATGTTATTAAAGCTTCAGACTGGGTAATTGATATGGGGCCGGAAGCAGGAGACGGAGGCGGGACCGTTGTATATGCTGGTCCACCAAAAGGACTGGCAAAATGCAAGGCTTCTCAAACAGGGAAGTACTTAGGCTAGATTCTATGTAACTTATTCAAAATCAAATGATTAGGTAAAAATCGCTATCTAAATTCAAATTTGTTATGTTATTTTTGTTGTAACTAAAAAATAGTTGCAAATTTGTATGACAAAGAAAGATAAGCTATTAGAAAGGTTCTTAAGTGTTCCCAAGGATTTCACGTATGATGAATTGAAAACACTCTTACGTTGTTTAGGATATGAAGAAAGTAATCTGGGAAAAACTTCTGGATCAAGGTTTGAATTTTATAA
>CAJATB010000159.1 GCA_903944755.1 uncultured Bacteroidota bacterium | reverse complement strand
ATTAGAATAGCTATACCATTAGTAATTTATTTTGCAATCATGTTTTTTGTTAGTTTTTTAATAGGCAAAAAAATGGGAGCGGACTATTCTACAAATACTTCCATTGCATTTACTGCAGCCGGTAATAATTTTGAATTAGCAATTGCAGTTGCCATTGGTGTGTTTGGAATTAATAGTGGACAAGCGTTTGCGGGGGTTATTGGCCCATTGGTTGAAGTGCCTGCATTAATAATATTGGTTAATGTAGCCTTTTGGTTAAGAGATAAATTATATACTAATAAATAGGTTGTATGAAAAAAAACATTTTGGTTTTATGTACAGGCAATAGCTGCAGAAGTCAAATTGCAGAAGGGTATTTACGTTATTTTGCTGGCGACAAAGCAGCCGTATATAGTGCGGGCATTGAAACTCATGGAGTTAATCCTAAAGCCATTGCTACAATGAAAGAAGATGGGATTGATATTTCAATGCACACCTCCAATAATATTTCGGAGTACGCTACTATTAATTTTGATTTTATAATAACGGTTTGTGACAATGCAAAAGAACGATGCCCTTATTTCCCGTCAAATGCAATAAAGTTTCACCATAACTTTCCCGATCCGGCAAAAACAGTTGGAACCGAAGCTGAAATTAAGCAGTCATTTAGTAATGTTAGGGATATGATTAAAAAGTATTGTTCCGATTTTATTTTTTTGTAAAACAATACCTGTTATTTGGGAGTCTTTTTTTCTTGCATTTCGTAGGCGGTTATTATTTTATAGTATTACATCTAAATTTTCGGTTAGCTAGCATTCTTCATTTCATAGTCAAGGTGAATAAATTAGCGGGGGATAATTAATTCTAAATGATTGATATTTAGTATTTTATCAGGCTAAAAAAAGATTAACATTTTTTTTTGATGATTATTAAATAAAAATTCACTAATTTACTTTTACAACGATTGACTTGCTATTGCTTTGCATTTTTTGATAAAACAATTAATGACAGCCTTAAATGAATTTGTGAGAGTTGTGAATGAAAAACGTTCACCAAAACTCTAGAATATGGATCATTTATTTCTTTTGGATGCTTCAATGCAAATTGCAAAGACCGATTACGTGTCTTTCACATTTTTCGTAGGTACAATGGCTATGATGGCTGCTGCACTATTCTTCTTTTTAGAATTGAATAACACGAGTAAAGAATGGAGAACTTCGGTATTAGTATCTGGGCTTATCACTTTTATCGCTGCAGTTCACTATTACTACATGCGCGGTTATTACATGGAAACGCAAACATCTCCAACGTTCTTCCGTTATGTTGACTGGTTACTTACTGTGCCTTTGATGTGTGTTGAATTCTATTTAATCACAAAGAAAGTTGGCGGAACTACAACGTTATTATGGAAGCTAATTGCTGCTTCAGTAGTAATGCTAGTTACTGGTTACTTTGGAGAAGCAGTTTATCCTGCAAGTGCTACAATGTGGGGAACAATAAGTGCTGCCGCTTACTTCTATATCGTATATGAAGTATGGATGGGTGATGTTAAGAAATTAGCTACAAGTGCTGGTTCGGCTGTTGCTTCTGCAAATGCTGCATTAGGCTGGTTCGTGTTAGTTGGTTGGGCAATTTATCCACTAGGATATTTAATTGGTACAGCTGATGGACAATGGTACGAAAGCTTTAAGAACATAGGACTTAATATGGACATCATTTATAACATAGGTGATGCTGTAAACAAAATTGGATTTGGCTTGGTTATTTATAGCCTAAGCAGAAAAGCTGCCTAAATTATTTTAAGGCATAAAATAGAGGGGGCGAGTGAAAACTTGCCCCCTTTTTTAATTATACTATATGCAATTGCAAATTCGAAAGTATCTGTTGTTATTTGGCCTGTTACTTTTAATTGGGAATTATCTACTCCCATTAAACGTTAACACACAAATATCTTTTTTAGTAGGTGTTTTAATTTTATTTGGCATCCCACATGGGGCCTTAGATTTATATATCGACCAAAAAGTGAATAAGGCTGAAAATAATAAATGGTTTCTATTTAAATATTTGATTAATATAGTGCTATATGCGTTGGTATGGTATTTCATGCCTAGTGTTGCGCTAATAATATTTATTATAATAACTGCTTACCATTTTGGAGAAATTGATTGGCTAGGCAAATCGGAAACAGTGCTGCATAAGTTTGTTTATAGTGTCCTGGGGCTTTCTTGGATACTATTTTTATTGAGTAGTAATATGGACTTTGCCGTAGAAGTTTTTTTAAATATGGGGAAGTCGAAAACTGATCCTGCTATTTATTTTAAATTAGCAAAAACTATTTATCCAATTTCCATTGCTTTACTTTTTGTTGTGAATTTTATACTTTTTTTCTTTAAAACTTATTTTTTTGAATCAAGCAAGGATTACTATTTTTCCTTAATTCAATTAGCGATCCTTTCTTTACTAAATATTTTTCTTCCACTTTGGATTTGCTTTTCTTTCTATTTTGGTATTTGGCATTCCTTACTTTCTTTTGACAAAATCAGGTTAAATTTTAATATTCCTAATACTTTTAATGGTTGGAAGCACTTATTATTTAAAGCTGCGCCATTTTCTATAATGGCCTGGATTGGCATCTTGTATATCATATTTGCATCCTATAACAGTAAGGATACTTCCGGAATTTTTACTTTACTTTTTATTAGCCTAGCGGTGCTAGCGCTCCCACACTTACAAGTTTTCACAAAACTCAAATTTAAGAGGTAATGCGCTAGTCCGCTATTTGTCGTATCTTTGTACCTACTTAATAAAACAGTTTATTTTGAAGTTTATAGATTTAGGATTAGATCCAAGAATATTGGAAGGGATTGACTCAATGGGTTACGAAAACGCTACACCGGTTCAGGAACAAGTTATGGTACCGGTTTTAGAAGGCAAGGATATTATAGCCGCTGCGCAAACAGGCACAGGTAAAACTGCTGCTTTTCTTTTACCTCTTTTACATCGCTTAATTACTTCCCCACATACCGCCGGTGACATTAATGCAATGGTTATAGTGCCCACAAGGGAGTTAGCCATTCAAATTGCCGAAAGTATTGAAGGACTTTCTTATTTTACCGATGTAAGTTCTATTGCCGTTTATGGTGGTGGGGATGGAGATTCTTTTATTACGGAAAAGAAAGCATTGTCTACGGGTGTTGATATTGTAGTTTGTACACCTGGAAGAATGATAGCACATTTAAATATGGGCTATGTTAAGCTTAAAGGATTAAAATATTTAGTATTGGATGAGGCCGATAGGATGTTAGACATGGGCTTTAACGAAGACATTACCAAAATCATTACATTCCTTCCTAAAGAACGACAAAACTTATTATTTTCTGCAACCATGCCTGCTAAAATGCGCGTATTGGCAAAAAAAATATTACACGAGCCTGTTGAAATTAATATTGCTATTTCAAAAGCACCTGAGCAAATAGTTCAAAAAGCATTCGTGGTTTTTGAAGTGCAAAAAGTTGCAATCATTAAGGATATGCTACGCTCTAATAATTATTCTAAAGTAGTTGTTTTTTGTTCCAAAAAACAGAGTGTTAAACAACTTACTGCTGAATTAAAAAGAGCGAAATTGGCTGCGGAGGAAATTCATTCCGACCTTGATCAAAAAAGTAGGGAGCAATATTTACAGGATTTTAGAAATAATAAAGTCACAATTTTAGTAGCTACTGATATATTAAGCCGTGGCATTGACATTGACGACATTGACTTGGTAATTAATTACGATGTACCTAATGACGGAGAAGATTATATACACCGAATTGGAAGAACCGCCCGTGCAGCTACTTCTGGCACCGCTTTTACGCTTATAAGTGAAAAGGAACAAAGTAAATTTTCAGATATTGAAGAATTACTTGGTGCCCCAGTATTGAAGGGAAATGTTCCTGAAGAATTTGGACCAACTCCAAATTATGCGCCAAGACAAAAGAAACAAGGAAATTTTAAACGAGGTAGGTAATTAATAAAATAATCTAAAATCATGAGTACAATAATTTCTGGTAAATTAAAAGAAAGGTGTGAAGGTTTATGTGAATTATGTGCTACTGACCAAGCAACTACTGCGTTTGCAGTTAGCCCTAAAAATAATGATGTAATAGAAAACGAAGTGGCAATTTGTGATAAATGTTTATCCGTTATTGAAGGTGCCGAAACTGGCGACCATTGGCAGTGTTTAGGAGGTAGTATTTGGAATGCGGAAACTAGTGTGCAAGCTTTAAGTTATAGAATTCTATTTGGTTTAAAAGAAAACGAGTGGGCTAACGATATTTTAACTTCCGTTGAATTAGATGAAGCGACTATCGACTGGGCAGTGAGTGCTTACAAAAAAGCCGATGTGCATGTTGATAGCAACGGCACTCCATTAGAAAGCGGGGACACTATTGTTCTTACGCAACAATTGAACGTTAAGGGAGCGAACTTTATGGCGCCAAAAGGTACTATTGTTCGAAAAATCAGGTTAGTCCCTGACAACACCGATCAAATCGAAGGGAAGGTGAATGACCAAACCATTGTGATATTGACAAAATTTGTAAGAAAATCGGTATAAACCTTTTGCTTTAATATTACTAACCACTTGCAAATTTAGCAAGTGGTTTTTTTATTGATTTTTGTCATTCAAATCTATTACTACAAACAACATGAGTCTCAACCAAGGTCATTGGCATGGCCTTATTGTGGTTGTACTTTTATATCACATTAACGTACAGCAATTCGGTGAAAGGATGTTCAGATATAACTGCGTTAAAAGGCACTAAACTGGTTAACCATGAGGTAGCTTAATAACTACTAAAGCACCAATGTTAGGAGGTTTAATTTAGACGCTTACAGAATAACCGTTGTAAAAGACAAATAAACTGTAAAAATCGTTCCAAGGCAAGTTCGCAAGAGCTTGCCTTGTTTTTTTACCCCAAACTGCCCTTTATTCGGCATCTTTTTAAGTGCTTTTTAGCGTAACAAAGGGATTTTATTTTCTAACATCGAGTTCTAGTATAATTGCTTTAGGGGAAGATTTTAATAATTGATAATCAATTAGTTGTGTAATTTTAGAACAAAATTTCTTTCCAAATTTTCACTTACAATTAATTATTTCACAGGGAACGCCTTTTTTTTTCAAATAAAATGCCTCCAAATAAGCTTAAAATGCTATATTCAGGTATTCAATTATAGATTTCACAATTAATTAACAAAGAACATTCTATGAAACAAACCTTACTCTTATTAATGCTATCAATAGCATTTTTAACTACAAGTGCACAAGACGTGTACAATGGTAAAGTAAAAGACGAAGCAGGCAAGGCACTTGCAGGCGCAACTATTTCCGTAAGAGGAACTAGTACAAAAACACAAACTAACAATGATGGTGTGTTTACAATTAAGGCAAATGCAGGTAATGTACTTGTGGTTGGCTATACCGGTTTTTCAAATCAGACTTACACTTTAAAAGCTGCAAAGTCAATTGAAATAACACTTTCCGAAAACAGCAATGATTTAAATGAAGTTGTTGTATTAGGAAGTAGAAGTACTGGAAGGACGAAATTAGAATCTATAGCTCCTGTAGATGTTTTTGACCTAAAATCGCTTTCTGCTGAAGTGCCGCAAACTAATTTAACCGATATCTTAAATCATGTTGCGCCTTCATTTAACTCAACAACACAAACAGTTTCTGATGGTACGGATCACGTTGATCCTGCTACTGTAAGAGGTTTGGGCCCTGACCAAACACTAGTTTTGGTAAATGGAAAAAGAAGATACACTTCAGCTTTAGTGAATGTGAATGGTACAATGGGAAGAGGTTCAGTGGGAACAGACTTAAACGCAATCGCTTCTGCATCTATTGATAAAATTGAATTATTACGTGATGGAGCTGCAGCACAATATGGTTCTGATGCCATTGCAGGTGTATTAAACATTCAATTAAACAGAAGTATAGGTGTTGGAAAAGCAGTAGTGAGTACTGGTGCTAATTTCACTACCTATGAATCGTACAAAAATACTTCACCAGGTGCGTACAAATTTGGTGTTCATCCTGCGCTAGATCCAGTTTATTATAAAAATTCTGTAGTAGACGGTCAAAAAACTAATGCGTCTGTTAACTACGGATGGCAGTTAGGAAAAACAAAAGGAAGCTTTATTAATGTTACATTGAATTTAGAACACAGAGAACCAACTATCCGTTCTGGAGAAAGAACAGGAGATATTGATAACAGAACTTCTGGAGATGCAGCAAGTGATGCATTGCTAAAAACATTACGTGCAACTCGTATGGATTTTCAAATGAGAGTAGGTCAATCTCGTGCTAGAAATTTACAAGCAGTTGTGAATGGAGGTATTGCATTAAAAAATAATGCTGAGTTTTACTTCTTTGGAATTTTTAGCAATAGAGTAGGTAACTCAACAGGATTCTACCGTATGCCTTATCAGAGTTCTAATATTCCTTCAGTATATCCAAATGGATTCTTACCTGAAATTACTTCTAACATAAATGATATATCTCTTGGAACTGGCTTAAAAGGAAAAATGGGTACTTGGAATTATGACTTGAGTAATACATTTGGTCAGAACAGTTTTGGTTTTAATATTGAAAACACAATAAACGTTTCAGCATACTATTTTAATCAAAGCCCTAAAAACGAATTTGACGCGGGTACTTTATTGTTCCGTCAGAATACAACTAACTTAGATTTTTCTAAAAAAATTGAAGGTGACGTAAAATTGAATATGGCATTTGGTGCGGAAGTACGCTATGAAAATTACCAACAACTAGCAGGAGAAGAAGCTTCTTGGGCGAACTATATGCGTAAAAATGCAGATGGTAAGTTGGATATTTTAAATGGTGCTCCTACCTCTCTTTTATTAGCCGACAATAAGCCTGGAATTCCAGCTGGAGGCTCACAAGTATTTCCAGGTTTCAGACCGGATAATACAATGGATAAGAACAGAACATCTGGGGCTATATATACTGATTTTGAAGTAGAACCATCATCAAAATTATTGATGGACTTTGCTGCGCGTTATGAAAATTATTCTGACTTTGGAGGAAACCTAAGTGGTAAAGTAGCTGCTAGATATAAATATACCGACAATATATCGTTCAGAGGTTCGGTAAGTACAGGTTTTAGAGCGCCTTCTTTACAACAAAGATTCCTGACTAAAACTTCTACTGTATTCCAAGGAGGTGTTGCATATGATGACGCAACTTTACCAAACGATAGTAAAGCTGCGCAGCTTTTAGGCATACCAAGTTTAAAACCTGAAATTTCTCAAAGTGCTAGTGTTGGTGCAACTTTTAAATTAAATAAACTAAGCCTTACTATTGATGGATATACCACTAAAATCACTGATCGTATTATCTTAACTGATGCATTCTCTGGTAATGCAAGTGGTACTGACGCAGAAAAAAGTATATACAATATACTATTAAACAATAATGCGTCAAGAGGTGTATTTATGGCTAACGCACTTGATTTAAGAGTTTCTGGTATTGATATGATTGCGGCTTATACCCTTAAATTAGTTAATAAGCAAAGTATTAAATTTGAATTAGCGACTACTTTGTCAAAAAGAGAAATTCTTGGAAAGACAAAAGTATCTGATTTACTAAAAGGAAGAGAAGCAACTTATATGAGCCCTATTAACAAAGCTTCATTAGTTGATGGAAACCCTGCTGTGAAAGGTTATTTATCAGCTTCTTATAAGAAGGGTAAATTTAATGCTTTTGTAAGAAATACTTATTTTGGTAAAGTATCGCACGTTGAAGGTGGTGGTTCAACTAATTGGTTCTACAAGCAAGTTTTAGGTGCTAAAATTGTAACTGATATGAGTTTAGGTTATAGAGTTTCAAAAGCTACTAAGTTTTCTGTTGGAGCTAATAACCTATTCGATATTTATTCTGATTTATTAATTGCGTCTAGAGGTTCCTACCATAGACTTGATGTTGATCCAACAAGTGCGACTTATGACAAGTTCATTGAAACGCAAAGAGCAGATCAAAGAGGGGTTACAAATAACAACGGAATTTCCTCAAACAACCAATTTAACTATTCAAGAAGAGTTACACAGTTAGGTATGAACGGACGTTACGTTTATGCTAGGCTTGAAATTAACTTCTAGTTTAAGTATATGTTTTTTAAAAGGAGGCAACCATAGGTTGCCTCCTTTTTTTGCTTATAAGCGGTGGCTTTAAATGAATAAAAGCCTATAATATTTGTTATCTTTATTTATACCAAAAGAGTATACTAAATTATAGCATATGCAAAATAATAGTCGCCGTAAATTTATACAATCTGCAGCCGTTCTTACAACTGGATTCATGGCCAATGGTTTTACTAGTAAAGCATTTTATGTGAATGAATTTACTAGTAAAAGGCCACCTTTGGCAAACAGGCATTTTACTAGTGTAGCTGTAAATAAATTTATAGATACGCTTAAGCCTCAAATTAAGGACCAAGAATTAGCATGGCTGTTTGAAAACTGTTATCCTAATACATTAGATACTACGGTTGATTTCGAAATAATTAATAATAAACCCGACACCTACGTAATTACTGGTGATATTGACGCCATGTGGCTAAGGGACAGTACGGCTCAAATTACCCCATACCTTCCTTTTGCTAAAACCGACGAGCCACTTGCTTTACTTGTCGAAGGTGTAATTAATAGGCAAGTACATTCAATACTGTTAGACCCTTATGCAAACGCTTTCTATAAGGATGTAAACAAGGAAAGTGAATGGAAAAGTGACCTAACAGTAATGAAGCCAGGTATTCATGAACGTAAATGGGAAATTGATTCCCTATGCTATCCCATTAAGCTTAGCTATGAATTTTGGAAAACAACCAATAGGACTGCTGTATTTGACAAGGAGTGGTTAAAAGCAGTTGGCCTCATGCTAAAGACTTTTAAAGAACAACAAAGAAAAGAAGGCAATGGCCCTTACAATTTTCAAAGAAATACTTTTTGGGCTACCGATGGTGTTCCATTAAGTGGCTATGGTTATCCTGTGAAGCCTGTGGGTTTAATTTGTTCTGTATTCCGACCAAGTGACGACGCTACTATATTTCCTTTCTTGATACCTTCTAATTGCTTCGCAGTAGTTTCATTGCGTCAAGCAGCCGAGATACTTACTAGCGTGTATAAAAACAATATCCTAGCTATGGAATGCCTTTCATTAGCCAATGAAGTGGATGCGGCAATAAAAAAATATGGTATAATAAACCATGCCACTTTTGGGAAAATATATGCTTTTGAAGTAAATGGTTTTGGAAGTTTTAATTTAATGGACGACGCGAATGTTCCAAGTTTATTGTCATTACCCTATTTAAAATACGTTTCACCAGAAGATGAAGTTTACAAAAATACTAGACGATTTGTATTAAGCGATACTAACCCATTTTTCTTCAAAGGTACTGCTGGAGAGGGTATTGGCGGACCACATGCAGGGATTGATATGATTTGGCCATTGAGTATTATAATGCGTGGGTTAACAACAAATTCAAAAACAGAAATAGCACATTGCCTGAAACTATTAAAGCATTCACATGCAGGCACAGGCTTTATGCATGAAGCGTTTCATAAAAATGATGCAAGTAATTTTACTAGAAAATGGTTTGCTTGGGCAAATACTTTGTTTGGAGAATTAATTCAACATGTTTCAATTGAACATCCTGAGTTATTAAAAAACAATTACTAAAGTCAATAGACGTATAAAAGAAATAGTATGGCAAGAGTTTCCTTAAAAGATATAGCGAAAGAAGCAGGTGTTTCAGTAACAACTGTATCATTAATAATTAATAATAAATCCCAAAATGGCAGGATAAGTCCTGCTGTTGTTGCAAAAGTTAATAAAATTATTAAAGAAAAAAACTTCCAACCAAATACTATTGCAAGAAGTTTACGTACGGGTAAGAGCACAACAATAGGTTTAATTGTAGAAGATATAAGCAACCATTTTTTTGCTACTATTTCAAAAACAATTGAACTTGTTGCGAATAAAAATGGGTACAAAGTTATTTATGCAAGTACTGACAATGACAACCAAAAGGCACGCGAACTGCTTGAGATGATGCAATTACAGCAAGTTGAAGGTATCATTATAACGCCTACAATTGGTTTAAAAGCAGACATAGAGGAATTGATTAAGCTGGAAAAGCCAGTAGTATTATTTGATCGCTATTTCCCAGGCTTGCCAGTAAGTTATGTTGTGTTAGATAACTTTAAAGGGGCATACGATATGACTAGCCACCTTGTTAAGAAAGGGTATAAAAATATCGCATTCATTACCATCGCAAGTGAAATGAACCAGCTTCAACAAAGGTTAAATGGCTATGAGCAAGCTTTGAACGACCATCACCTGGCTAATAGCGCTAATTTGGTATTAGAATTTAGTTATGATACAAGTAGAGAGGAGAAGCTTAAAGCGATCAAAAACTTTTTACAAAAAAATAAAAAAGTTGATGCGCTTTTTTTCAGCACCAATTATTTGGGTATTATTGGTGTTGAATATATGACTAATAATAAATTAACAATTCCTAAGGATTATGGCTTTGTTAGTTTTGATGACCATGAATTATTTAAATTCCTGAAGCCTGCTATAACAGTTGTTGCACAACCCATTGAATTATTGGCAACGGAAGCCATTGATGCGTTACTTACGCTAATAAAAAAGAAAAACGTAGGAGTGATACAAAAAAAGATCCCCGCTAAATTAATACATAGGGCGTCTGAATAGCAGTCGGTAAAACCTTTACCAGCTTAAATACCCTGACTAAAGTATTTTTTAAAAAATAGTAATTGATAGTCTACACTATTTTCCCAATAGGCTTTATTGTGTTCGCCTGGCCTTTCAATATAGTCATGATCAATTTTCAAGTCTACTAATTTCTTATGTAAGTTTCTATTTACTATAATAAAAAAATCGTCTACTCCGCAATCAACTATTATAGCCAATTTTTTATTTTCTAATTTGTCAATTAAGTTTACTACTACATTGCTATCCCAAAGCGGCGCATTAGTAGCGTATTCACCTAATGCTTTTTTAATATCCCAATTATTAGGGAAAGGCCTAAAATCAACACCTCCGGACATACTACCTGCTGCTCCAAATAGTGCACTATGTTTAATAGACAAATACAGCCCTCCGTGGCCACCCATACTTAATCCAGTAATGGCCCTTGCATTTTTATTTTTTATGGTTGGGTAGTTGTCGTCTATATAAGGCAATAATTCTTTGGTTATGTAGGACTCATACCTGATGGTTGAATCAATTGGGCTATCAAAATACCAACTTCCGAATCCGCCGTCTGGGCATACTATAATCATGCCTAGTGCATCAGCTTGTTCGATTAACCTTGGTGCTATTCCTAGCCAATTTTTGTAGCTCCCGCTATATCCATGAAGCAGGTAAACTACCGGAAATTTTATACTTGAATTACTAGAGCCAGTTGGGGTAATGACTATGCATTTTGTCACTTTGTTCAAAGTGGTACTTTGTATGGAAATAGTATCCACCTTTGCCGCATGGCTAGTAATAGTAAATGCCAATAATCCAAAAATCAATAATCTTTTCATATATGTCGTAATTTAAATAAAATTCTAGTTAAAGTAACAAGGTTGGCCACCTAATACAGAAATATATCATTTTTAATGTTATAGCTTTGTTGTAAGCTATTTTATTTATGAATATTATTTTATTTGACGGGGTATGTAACTTTTGTAATGCCACCGTTAACACCATCATTAAATATGATACCCACAACCATTTTAAATTTGCTGCACAACAATCCGAGGCAGGGGAAAGAATACT
>CAJATB010000158.1 GCA_903944755.1 uncultured Bacteroidota bacterium | reverse complement strand
TTTGCCTGGCTTTAGTGCAAGTCAAATGGAAGGCGACCCTGTACATAAGCAAATCGCAAAAAAGTTTAATTGTAATTTATATTTAGGTAGGCTGGCAGAACACGGCATTGATACAACAGAAGAAATGATAAACCTAACCGCAGAAAAATATTGGGAGTCTGCAAAACAAGCTTATGCCATTGGGAAGCAACTAGGTAAGAAAGTAATTATAATGAGTACTTCTACCGGTGGTACTTTATCACTTCAGCTAGCAGCTGCTTACCCCGAAATTGCAGGTCTTATTATGTATTCTCCAAATATAGCAGTGAATAATCCTGCAGCGCCTTTACTAGACAATCCATGGGGATTACAAATAGGCAGGTTGGTGATGAAAGGGAATTATGTAAATGTGGCTTATACCGATTCAGCATATCCTAAGTACTGGAATACCCATTACAGAATAGAAGCAGTTGTGGCTTTGCAAAATTTGATGGAGGCAACGATGACAACAACACTGTTTAGTAAAATAAACCAACCCACTTTAGCATTGTACTACTATAAAAACGACAAAGAACAAGATCATGTTGTTAAAGTAAGTGCAATTAAAGAAATGTTTGCAAGCATCTCGACACCTGATAGTTTGAAAGTATTAAAAGCAATGCCAAATACAGGCAACCATGTATTGGCTTCTCCTATTCTTTCTAAAGATGTAGAAGGCGTTGAAAAAGAAACTGCACAATTTATTGCAACAAAAATTATCAAATAAATTTATACTCCTTTAATTTAAAAAGCCCCGCTCCAAATATTTGGAACGGGGCTTTTTAAATATTATAATACTGAGTAATAAATTAAACGTGACGTTTGTGCTTACTTGAAAGGAAGGTATATACTGCAGGAATCACAAACAAAGTTAATACTAAAGAAAACATAAGGCCGCCAACCACCACCGTACCCAATGGTTTACGACTTGTTGCTGCAGCACCTAAACTAATTGCAATTGGCAATGCACCTAAGGCAGTAGCCAAACTTGTCATTAATATGGGACGTAAACGTTGTGTAGCAGCTTCTAAAACAGCTTCCCCAATAGCCAAGCCTGCTTCTCTTTTCTTATTAGCAAATTCTACTATTAAAATACCATTTTTAGTAACTAAACCAATCAACATAATAATACCAATTTGCGAGAAAATATTTAGTGTTTGGCCAAGTAACCATAAACTTAATAAAGCGCCCGCAACAGCCAATGGCACCGTAATCATAATAATAAAAGGATCGGTAAAGCTTTCAAATTGAGCTGCGAGTACTAAATAAATTAAAATCAAGGCTAATAATAATGCCTGAGAAGTATTGGACGCGCTTTCTTTAAAATCCCTTGAAGGACCACCTAATGCAGTTTGAAAAGTTTCATCTAATTTATCTTTTGCAATAGCTTCCATTGCATCAACCCCGTCCCCAATTGTTTTCCCTTCTGCCAAAGAAGCGGAAATAGTTGCCGAATTAAACCGGTTGTAATGATATAGGTTTGGCGGATTACTATTTTCCTCAATAGTTAATACACTTGAAATGGGGATACTTTCACCTCTATTATTTCTAATATAAATTTTATTGATATCGGCTGGCGTGTTTCTGTCCGACTTGGGAACCTGTGTTATTACTTCATACTGACGGTCGTTCATAATAAAATAAGCCGACCTTGCCCCACTAAATGCAGCTTGTAAAGCTTGGGATATATCTGCTGTAGTTAATCCCAAATCCTTTGCACGCATTCGGTCAATTGTTAAGTCTAATTCTGGCTTATTAAATTTCAAATTAACATCCACATTGCCAAATGTTTTATCTTTTCTAGCTGTTTCTAAAAATTCAGGTATTACTTTCCTTATTTTTTGAAAATCTAAATTTTGAATAATAAATTGAACTGGCAGAGAGCCTCTTGACTGCATACCCACTGAAATAGTTTGTTCCTCTACAGAAAAAATTCTGACATTTTTTAAACGTTTAAATTTTTTATTTAAATCGGCAGCAACTTCGGACTGCGTTCTTGTACGTTCTTCTGGAGAAACCATCCCCAACCTTCCCGAAGCACCACTACCACCCCCGCCCCATCCTGGCACACTACCCCAAGTAAATGCATGTTCAGGTATTGAATCCTGCATGATCCGAATTGCTTTTAATAAATCAGTTCTTAATTCCTCATAACTAGCGCCTTCTGCTCCAGACATAGAAATACGCACAGAACTTTTATCCTCCATTGGGGCTAACTCACTTTGTATTGTTGTTCCAATAACCGCAATCAACCCAATACAAGCAGCTACAATTACCCAAGCCATCCAACGCACTTTAATAAATTTTTGTAACAAAAGTTTATAGCCATTTTCAAAGGCCTTAAAATAGGGTTCGGTCCGCTCATAAAACTTGCCGTGCCTGCCATCCTTTCTATTTAAATACACATTTAACACTGGAGTAATGGTAAGCGAGACAAATGCCGAAACAAGCACAGCGCCAGCTACTACTACCCCAAATTCTTTGAATAAAGAACCTACAAAACCTTGTAGGAAAATAACCGGCATGAACACTACGGCTAATGTGATAGAAGTGGACACTACTGCAAAAAATATTTCTTTACTACCTTCTCTTGCAGCATCTTTCAAGGACAAACCTTCCTCTAATTTTCTGAATATATTTTCCGTTACAACAATTCCGTCATCCACTACTAAGCCAGTAGCCAATACAATTGCTAGTAAAGTAAGTACGTTTATTGAAAAGCCTGCCAAGTACATTATAAAGAAAGTGGCAATTAAGGAAATAGGAATATCAATTAAAGGGCGAATTGCAATTAACCAATTTCGAAAGAAGAAGAAAATTACCAATACCACCAACACAAAAGATATTACAATGGTTTCCTTTACTTCGGATAATGCCCTTCTTACATTTTGCGTATTGTCGATAGGAATAAAAAATTCGATATCAGATTTGTTTTGTTTTTTAACTTCTTCTAACCTTTTATAAAACTCATCTGCTATTTTAATTTGATTCGCTCCCGGCTGAGGTGATACAGACAACATCACCACTGGAACCCCATTGAAGTAAGTACCTTGGTCCTCTTGTTCTGGACCCAATTCAACTTTTGCAACATCCCCAATCCTAATGATACCATTTAAATCCTGCTTAATAATAATATTTCTAAAATCAGCTTCTGTTGTTAAACGGCCTAATGTTCTAATAATAAATTCCGACTTATTGCCGTAAATACGACCCGCTGGCAATTCTACGTTTTCCTTATTTAATGCAGTTTGTATATCGTTAAAGGCAATGCCGTAAGCACTTAACTGATCAATATTTGGGAAAATACGCATTGCCATTCGCTTTCCTCTTACCCCTACACTACTTACTTCATCAATTGTCTGAAAACGTTGCTGTAAAACATTTTCGGCGTATTCTGTTAACTCCAAAAGCCCTTTGGTTTTGCTTCTTAAAGT
Source organism: uncultured Bacteroidota bacterium (assembly GCA_903944755.1). Lineage (GTDB taxonomy): Bacteria > Bacteroidota > Bacteroidia > Chitinophagales > Chitinophagaceae > Sediminibacterium. The sequence goes on along the minus strand of CAJATB010000158.1, from coordinate 924 downwards.
TAACATCAAAATAAAATCAGAATTGGCATCCGCTTTTGAAACCACTGGCGGACTACTGATATCTTCAGGCAAGCTTCTAACCGCTTGGCCTACTTTATCCCTAACATCGTTAGCTGCAGTTTCTAAATTAACTCCCAAATTAAACTCAACAGTAATATTTGAATTACCAACTGAACTGGAAGAAGTAATAGTTCTAATCCCAGGAATACCATTAATGGCTTTTTCTAATGGTTCGGTGATTTGACTTTGTATGACTTCTGAATTGGCCCCGGTGTAGTTGGTTTGAACAGAAATTATTGGAGGGTCAATAGCAGGGTATTCGCGTAATGCTAAAAAAGAAAAGCCCACTAATCCAAAAATGACGAGTGCAATATTCATTACGGTAGCAAGTACCGGTCGTTTAAGTGAAAGTTCAGATATATTCATCTAAATAATAGGTTTGTGTTTAGCTTACTGTGTAATGTCTTGGATAGACAAAGTCTTGCCGATTTTTAATTCGCTTCCCTCTCTTACGAAAAGCATACCCGCAACAACGATCGAATCACCAATATTTAGCCCGCTTGTAATTTCAACAGCAGTGGCTGTCCTGTAACCTGTTTGTACTGACACATACTTTGCTTGTCCATTTTTTACAACAACAATTTGTTTCACCTTAGAGTCAGGAATAATGATATTGGTAGGCACCATAATGCTAGGCGCTTGCTTGTTCTCGCCTAAATAAACTTTAGTATATGCGCCAGGCAACATTTTACCTTGAAGAGAAGCACGTACTCTTATATTTCTAGTAGTAGCTACAATTTGAGGTTCTATTGCAATGATTACTGCACTTAAAGTGGAAGCATTTTCTCCAATGCCGACTACTTTAATTTTCTTCCCCACTTTTACATAATCTTCATAGGCTTCTGGTAATGTAAAGTCAACTTT
>CAJATB010000157.1 GCA_903944755.1 uncultured Bacteroidota bacterium | reverse complement strand
CACTATTACGGAACCGATGCCAAAAAAGGGAATAATTTACTTTTAGAAGCCCATCAAATAGACAATAAAAGTATTCCACTAAGCATGGCTCCCTTGGTTTTTGTAAGTACTATTTTAACTCATATCACTGGAGGTTCTGCTGGAAGAGAAGGAACCGCTGTACAAATAGGAGGTGCCATTGCAGATCAATTTACTCAGCTATTTAAACTAAACAATACTGAAAGGAAAACAGTTTTAATTATTGGTATTAGCGCTGGCTTTGCTGCAGTTTTTGGCACACCTTTAGCAGGTGCAATTTTCGCATTAGAAATAATGTTATTTAAAAATATAAAAATAGCCGCTGTCCTACCAAGTATTGCAGCAGCTTACATTGCACACTATACTTGCCTTTCATGGGGAGTCGAACACACATCCTACTTTGCAAATACCATCCCTGCAATAACGATCACAAAAGTGTTATGGACTATTTTAGCAGGCATTATTTTTGGACTTACCGCACTATTGTTTTCTTATACTGGAATATTTTGGACGAAATTATTTAGTAAAATAAATAATAAATTACTTGTTCCTGTATTAGGTGGTATAGTATTAGCACTTGTCATTCATTATATTGGTACTACTAAATTTATAGGCTTGGGTATTCCCTCTATTTCAAACGCATTTATACAGCCTGCCGGAAATTTTGACTTTATTATTAAGCTATTATTTACCACATTCACGCTGAGTGCAGGTTTTAAGGGTGGTGAAGTAACCCCATTGTTTTTTATTGGTGCAACACTTGGAAATGTTTTGATTTGGTTTATCCCTTTGCCAATGGCATTATTAGCAGGAATGGGGTTTGTTGCTGTATTTGCAGGAGCAACACATTGTGTAATTACATCAATAGTATTAGGTATTGAAATTTTTGGACTAGAAGCCGGAATGTATATTGGAATTGCTAGCATCCTTGCATATTTCACTTCTGGAGTGAAGGGTATTTATAGTGCACAACAAAAAGAAGGAGCCAAGTATAGCTTTTATAACTATATCCATAACTTCACTAAGCGGTAAATTAATTAGCGGCAATTTTTGGCTTACGCCCTGCTTATAGGCCTGGTCAAACAAGTAGGGCCTCCGCCGCCCTTAACACTTATTTCTGCGCCTTCATATTCAATTACTTTACAACCCGCATTCTCAAGCGCAGCTTTTGTTATTGGATTGCCTTTTACCATTAAACATACACGCGGGGCGATTGCTAATACGTTGCAACCCATACTATCAAATTCTGCCTCTGGCACTTCTACGAATTCATAGCCACGTGCTATTAGTTCATTTCTAAAAACAATTGGAATTAAAGGAGAATAAACAACCGCCAAGTTTGCATCAACAGGACTTAATACAGACATTAAATGAAATACATCAGTAGGTCCTTTATAGTGGGGCATTGGAACTGTTATTACTTTTACACCTAATGGTGCAAGTAATTCAGTAAGTTGCTTAATACCTTCTTCATTGGTTCTATAAGTATGACCAACTGCTAAAGTGTTTTCGTCTATCCAAGCAACATCCCCACCTTCCAAAGTGCCAGGTGCCACAATAGTACCAAGTATTGGAATACCCTGTTGCTCAAAGGCACTGGCTTCTGCAGCAGGTTCGTTTACGCGACCTGCTTTACCCATATTGCAAATAATCATACCCTTATTAGTGGCAATGGCCGCATCGCGACAATAAAT
>CAJATB010000156.1 GCA_903944755.1 uncultured Bacteroidota bacterium | reverse complement strand
GGAGCTATTATGCCAAAAGAATTATTACAAAATGCTACCACCTGGAGCCAAGGCATTTGGTTAACTGCCTCTATTTTAGGTCACTCCATAGTAGGCTTTATTATTGCGGGATTCGGACATACTGGCTCCTTAATAGTAGTGCTCAGCTTAGTTGCAATTGGTTACTTTTTTATCTCTAAAATTAAACCACAACCACCCCACGCCAATATTGTTGATCAAAAAACAATGGAAAGTGTGAAAGAAGGATTGCGATTTGTATTTAGGAGTAAAGAATTATTGGGCGCCCTTTCGCTAGACTTATTTGCCGTGCTGTTTGGGGGAGCTGTGGCTATGATACCTGTGTTTGCAAAGGATATTCTAAAAGTGGGGCCTATAGGCTTTGGCTGGTTAAATGCGGGGGCTGATATTGGTGCTATGCTAGTTATACTAATTATTACTTTATTTCCTGCACGTAAAAACCAAGGAAAAAAATTACTTCTCGCAGTTGGCGGATTTGGAGTTTGTATTATATTATTTGCCCTTTCTAAAATGTTCTGGTTGTCGTTTGCGGCACTTGTAATGAGCGGTGTTTTAGATGGCTTTAGTATGGTTGTAAGAGGCACCATTGTTCAATTAAAAACACCCGACCACATGCGAGGAAGGGTAATGAGTGTTAACTCCATGTTTATTAACAGTAGTAACGAATTGGGCCAATTTGAAAGTGGTTTAGCAGCCAGGGCATTTGGCGTAATTCCTTCGGTTGTTTTTGGAGGCACCATGACAATACTAGTAGTGATTGCCACTTGGTTCAAAGCGCCAAGCCTTAGAAAAATGGAATATTAACCCTTCGATAATAATGCAATCATTACGTCATGCACGGCTGGGCAGAATTCTGCATTTTTCATTGTAATGGGTATTTTCTTAAAAAATACATCTTCATCGGTATAAGGGAAACGTTGACAATCAGTAGGCCTGTCTTCGTAAATACTGCATGCATTGTCATTCCCTAAAAAAGGACAAGGTTTTTCATTGGCTACATAATCGCCATCATTATCCATGGTTAAGTAAGTATCAATAAACGCTGTTTCTTTCATGCCCATAACCTTACTAATCCTTTTTATATCAGGCATCTTAAACCTTGGGGAATAGCTTTTACAACAACGTGCGCATTCAAGGCAGTTAATTTTGTCAAACGCAGCATCATGCAAATCTGGCAATTGCCTTAGCATCGTCTTCTTGTCTACCCTTTTTAGGAAGTTTTGGAACTTCTTAAGCACCTCGGGGGTCGGGGTTTCGTATAAATGTTCAACAGATTCGTCCATAATAGACGACAAATATAAACCTTTTAATAATCATCCACAAGCTTTCCCCACCAATAGTACCTTAAACAGAAAACAGCTGTTTATATAGTATCTTTGTGCTCCTATAAAACACTTTTTTATGATGCAATTGAATACAAGTGGCGCAGAATTTATCAAAAGGCATATTGGACCAAATGAAGCTGATACAGAAAAAATGTTGACAGCAATTGGCTTAAAAACATTGGATGAGTTAATCGAAAAAACTATCCCGTCAACTATTCGTTTGAAAAAGCCAATGAATATACCAGAAGGGTTAAGTGAGTTTGAAATGCTACAATCGCTGAAAAATATTGGCGCTAAAAATAAATTGGCAAAAAATTTTATTGGGCAAGGTTACTATGGCACTATCACGCCAAGTGTAATACTTAGGAATGTTTTTGAAAACCCAGGCTGGTATACGCAGTATACTCCTTACCAAGCTGAAATAGCACAAGGCCGTTTGGAAAGTTTATTAAATTTCCAAACAATGATTACCGACCTAACAGGTATGGCTATTTCAAATGCCTCTTTGTTAGACGAAGCTACTGCAGCAGCAGAAGCAATGGCTATGCTATTTAATCATGTGAATAAAGGAGACACCGTAACACATCCAAAACTATTTGTTGATAGTGCTATATTTACACAAACAAAAGATGTTTTAGCTACACGTGCTAATCCAATAGGCATACAATTAGTTGAAGGCGATTACCAACAAGCAACTTTTGATGGTACTTACTTTGGCGCAATACTTCAATACCCAAATAACAAAGGAAGTATTGAAGACTATTCCAACTTTATTGAAAAAGTACACCAAGCGGGTGGCTTAGTAATTTTAATTGCAGATATTCTATCCCTTACTTTATTAAAGAGCCCAGCAGAATTGAATGCGGATGTTGCGGTTGGCAACACACAACGCCTAGGCGTGCCAATGGGTTTTGGAGGGCCTCACGCAGCCTACTTTGCAACTAAAGACGAATTCAAAAGAGGAATGCCAGGAAGGCTTATTGGAGTGAGTTTAGATGCACAAGGAAACCGCGCCTTGAGAATGGCCTTGCAAACACGCGAGCAACATATTAAAAGAGAAAAAGCAACTTCAAATATTTGTACTGCCCAAGCATTGTTAGCCAACATGGCAGCTATGTATGCAGTATACCACGGACCTGTTGGTTTAAAAAAGATAGCTGATACCATTCATAATCATGCTCAAAGTATTGACCAACAATTACAGTCACTAGGTATTAACCAAGTAAATGAATTTTACTTTGACACTTTGCTGGTGAAAGATATTGACACTTCGAATTTGAAAAAATTAGCCGTAAATCACGATGTTAATTTTCACTACTTTGCGGATGGCAGCGTTGGAATGACAGTGGACGAAACCACTACCCTTAATGATATCCATGCAGTGGTTAGCTTGTTTGAACAACTTACAGGGAAAAAAGCAACCCCCTTGAATGCAGCAGTGAAAAATGCAAATTTCCCAAATGAATTAGTACGTACTTCAAGTTATTTACAACATCCTGTTTTTAATTTACACCATAGCGAAACACAAATGATGCGCTATATTAAACAATTAGAAAATAAAGACTTGTCATTAAACACAAGTATGATTAGCTTAGGAAGTTGTACAATGAAACTAAATGCAGCTACCGAAATGATACCAGTAAGCTGGCCTGAATTTGGCGGCATGCATCCATTTGCACCAAGTAGCCAAACTTTAGGGTATCAGGAATTAGCTAAAGAATTAAGTGCCTACCTTTGTCAAACTACTGGCTTTACTGCTTGTAGTTTACAACCCAATAGTGGCGCACAGGGCGAATATGCAGGCTTACTAACTATTCGTTCTTATCATGCACATAACAAGCAAACGAACAGGAATATTGTTTTAATTCCAATTAGTGCACATGGCACTAACCCAGCAAGCGCTGTAATGGCAGGATTTAAAGTAGTTGTTGTGGCATGCGACGCTGCAGGCAATATTGACGTATCCGACTTAAAAGCAAAAGCAACTGAACATAAAGACAACCTAGGTGGCCTAATGGTTACGTATCCTTCTACACATGGTGTGTTTGAAGAAACAATCATTGACATTTGTAATACTATACACGAATTAGGTGGATTGGTTTATATGGATGGTGCCAACATGAATGCACAAGTTGGCTTAACTAGTCCGGGTAATATTGGCGCAGATGTTTGTCATTTAAATTTGCACAAAACTTTCGCCATTCCACATGGTGGTGGTGGACCTGGCATGGGCCCTATTTGTGTTAACGATAAATTAGCCCCTTTCTTGCCAGGACATAGCTACAACGGAAATGGCGCGAACGCAGTGAGCGCGGCACCAATAGGTTCAGCTAGCATTTTATTAATTAGCTATGCTTATATTAAAATGTTAGGCGCAACTGGATTAACCTTGTCAACAGCTTATGCAATTATGAATGCAAACTACATGAGAGCAAGACTAGAAAAAAATTACACAATTTTATATGCAGGTAAAAATGGCACTTGTGCACATGAATTTATTATTGACTTGCGTCCATTTAAAGCAAGTGCTGGTATAGAAGCAGAAGATGTAGCAAAGCGTTTGATTGATTATGGTTTCCATGCGCCTACGGTAAGTTTTCCTGTAGCCGGCACCATAATGATCGAGCCTACTGAAAGTGAGGACAAGGGAGAACTTGACCGCTTTTGCGATGCCTTAATTGGTATACATGAAGAAATAACAGCTATTGAGCATGGACAATTGGATAAAACAGACAACCCATTAAAAAATGCACCACATACACAAAGTGTAATTTGTGCAGACGAATGGAACCATAGCTATTCAAGACAAAAAGCAGCTTTTCCACTGCCTTATGTTCAACAAAATAAATTTTGGCCTAGCGTTGCTAGAGTAAATAATACCTACGGAGACAGAAATTTAATTTGCACTTGCGAGCCAGTTTCTTCCTATGTATAAATTTTAACAACCCACTGTTTACAATAAAAATCCTGCTATGAATTATTAGCAGGATTTTTATTGTACGCCATATTATACTAAATCGCCAATGGTAACCGACCTATTGTTATTATTGTTAAGCATGAATTCATAAAGTGAAATAATCTTCTCTTTGTCTTTTAATACAGTATGCAAGTTTTCTACATTCGATTCTAATGTCTTTAATTTCCTATTCTCTGTTTCATACTTCATGGTAAATTCATCCACCTGCATAGTATGCTGCTGTTCTAGTGCTAATTCATGAATCATTTGACCTTCGCCCGTAAGTACCCATAAAATATCTAAATCGGCATAACGTGCGTGAATTTTAATAAGAATATCCGAACCAACTGACCCTTGATTTCTTAATTGCTTTGAAAAATAGCCATTAGAAAGCAGGATCTTTTTTTCAAATGCATGCGGAGTGATTGATCTGAACTTTAAGTACATCGAGATCCTTTCAATTGGTTTCATAGTTATTAATTTAAATTGTTTAAGAACAAATCCAAATTATAAACTTTCTTTATATATCGATTAATACTTATGCCTCATTTAAAGGGACTCAATGCCTCAAAAAATAGTTGGGATGTTTTAACTTTGTTTTTCACTTAATGCTAACCATCTTAATTCAGCTTGCTCAAGCTGCGCATTCAAAGCACCCAATTGTTCACTTAGCTCAGTGATTTCATTGTACTTTAATACTGGATTATTTAATTGCGTCGTGATGGCTTCTTTTTTACTTTCTAATACCGGCATTTCTTTATTTAACGTTTCCAGTTCGAGCTTTTCTTTATAAGTCATTTTTTCTACCACTTTCTTTTCCACTAAAACAGGGGCTTCTATTTTTCGTTCTACTTCGGTCTTTATGTTTTCCTCCGAAGACTGTTTATGTGTTGTGATATCGGAACTAAGGGAAGCATAATTTTGTTTACTTTTTTCTAGTATCCTAAATTGAGTATAGTTACCTGGGTAATCACGAATTACCCCATTGCCTTCAAATATAAACAAGTGATCTACCAACTTATCCATAAAGTACCTGTCATGCGAAACCAATAATACACAACCAGCAAAATCAATAAGGAACTGCTCTAGCACTGCCAAGGTTGGAAGATCAAGGTCGTTGGTAGGTTCATCTAGGATTAAGAAATTAGGATTTTTAAATAAAATGGTAAGCAATTGTAATCGCTTTTTTTCGCCTCCACTTAATGCACTCAAATAAGTATATTGCTTGTCAGGGGTAAATAAAAACAACTCCAAAAACTGAGCAGCACTTAACGATCCGCCACTTGCTAATGGGAAGTTTTCCGCAAATGTTTTAAGGTATTCAATAACACGCATATCTTTTTTATAGGTCAGGCCTTCTTGCGAAAAGTGTCCAAACACAATTGTTTCTCCCACGTTTATCTTACCGCTATCCGGTTCTGTTAAACCTTGCAGTATTTGTAAAAAAGTCGATTTCCCTACTCCATTCTTGCCTACAATGCCAATACGTTCCCCTTTGCTAAATGTATAATCAAACCCTTTTAGTACCACCAAGTCCCCATAGGATTTATATACTTTTTTTGCTTCTATAATTTTTCCGCCCAATCTGGTCATCTTCATATCCAATTGCAAATTGGTCTCTTCAATTTTTTGTTTCGCTTTTGCTTCTACATCGTAAAAATTATCTTGCCTACTTTTACTCTTTGTCGTCCTAGCTTTGGGCTGCTTCCTCATCCACTCCAATTCTTTTCTAAATGTATTCTTGGCTTTGTCGATACTTGCTAATTCAGATTCTATTCTTGCCGCTTTCTTTTCTAAATAGTTTTCGTAATCCCCTTTGTAAGTGTACAAATTTTCTCTTTCTAATTCCCAAATTTCATCCGTAACCGATTCAAGGAAATAACGGTCATGCGAAACAAGTAATAAGGTTACTTTTTCTTGCATCAAATAATTCTCTAACCATTCAATCATATTTAAGTCAAGGTGATTGGTAGGTTCATCCATTAACAATAACACATGCTTAGGTTCAAAACCAATTTGAATTAATGTTTTAGCCAAAGAAACACGCTTGCGTTGTCCGCCACTTAATTTCGAAACTGGTTGTTCCAAATGATGAATATTAAGCTGGGTTAAAATTGTTTTAACTTTTGACTCAAAATCCCAGGCACTCCGCTCCTCCATTTCCATAATGGCATCCATAATCATTTCATCATTCTCGCTTTCCATGGCCATTTCGTAATTACTAATTGCTTTCATAACAGGATGCTCCTGATTGAATAAGTTTTGAGTGACACTTGCCGTTTCAATGAATTGAGGGTCTTGTTCAAACATGACCAAGTGAACGTCTTTGTGAATTTTACAGGTGCCTGAGTCTGGCACTTCCTTTCCGGACAATATGCGCAAAAGGGTACTTTTGCCCACTCCATTTCTTGCAATTAAGGCAATTCGGTCGCCTTCATTAATATTAAAACTAATGCCTTTAAACAAAGGCGTAATACCATAACTTTTAGTCAATGACTCTACAGATACATAATGCATGGCGCAAAGATAAGCAGAGGAGGCTAGTATGCCTATTTAATACAATAGGTTTAAGGAAAAATTGGGGTAAAAAGAGCTGAACTATGTACTTTTGCCATTGTAATACAATAAATATTAACTGATGAAACAATTCGAGGTGCCTAATGGCTATAGAAGTAGACTAATTAGCGCCATTAAACAAAAGCGCAAGGAACAGGATAAACTAAAAAAAGACTATAGTCCAACTTTGCTAGACTTGGGGAAATTAAAGTTTCATTTAGCCCGCCATTTTGGTTTTTGCTATGGGGTAGAAAATGCAATTGACATTGCATACAAGACAATTGAAGAAAATAAAGGGAAGCGTATTTTTTTATTAAGCGAGATGATTCATAACCCTCAAGTGAACGAAGACCTATTAAAAAAAGGAGTGCATTTCTTGCAAGATACCAACGGCAATGAATTGATCTCCTTAGATACTATAACGGCTGAAGATGTTGTAATTATTCCTGCTTTTGGAACCACCTTAGAATTAGAAGCTAAAATACAAGCGAAGGGAATTGATATTCAAAAGTACAATACTACTTGTCCATTTGTTGAAAAGGTTTGGAATAGAAGCGAACAAATTGCAAGAAAAGGATATTCAATTCTTATACACGGAAAGCCAAAGCACGAAGAAACAAGGGCCACCTTTTCACATGCAGCTTCCAATACCCCTACATTGATTTTGAATGACATGAAGGACACAATTGAATTAGGAAAAATAATTACAGGCGAACTACCTTTAAGCGAATTTGAAAAATATTTTGAGGGCAAATATTCGACCGATTTTAATCCTGCGATTCATTTGCAAAAATTTGGTGTCGTAAATCAAACTACTCAGTTAGCAACTGATACACAAGCAATTTCCGACTATTTGAAGCAAATTATTACAGAAAAGTACGGGTTGGCTAATTTAGCCGAACACTTTGCAGACACCCGCGATACACTTTGTTATGCAACCAACGACAATCAGTCCGCCGTGATTGGCTTACTTAATACACCTGCTGATATTGCAATTGTTATGGGAGGGAAAAATAGTAGTAATAGTTCTCATTTAGTTGAATTATGCGAGCAAAAATTGCCTACTTTTTTTATTGACGACGTTAATAAAATTATAAGTACTAATGAAATTATAAGTACTGACTGGAGAACAAAGAAAGAGTACACCCTCTATAATTTCTTGCCAAATAAACCTAATGTAAATATATTAATTACAAGTGGGGCAAGTTGTCCAGATACCGTTGTAGAAGCGGTGATACACAAAATAGCTTCCTTTTATGAAATAGAGGGCTACTTTGACTGCCTAGTTGAGAAATGGGAAACCCTTATGGATTAATTTTTTCAAAGGCCCACTTTAACGCAAGGTTAAATTGCTCCTCTCTGCTAATATTACTATTGTCAAGTACTACGGCATCCTCGGCTTGTCTTAATGGACTATGCTCCCTTGTACTATCAATTAAATCACGATGTTGTAAATTTTCTGCAACTTCTTCCATCGTGATTTCCGGGTTAACTGCTTTCAATTCTAAAAACCTTCTTTCTGCTCTAATGGCAGGGTCGGCAGTAACAAAAATTTTGAGTGCTGCGTTTGGAAAAACTACAGTACCAATATCGCGGCCATCCATTACAATTCCTTTATGTACCCCCATTGCTTGTTGTTGTGCTACCGCAAAATTTCGGACTGCACTATTAGCCGCAACTTCACTCACTATATTACTAATACTCATTTCTCGAATTATTAATTCTACATTTTCTCCATTTAAATACATGTCGCTTTTAAAAGTAACAGGATTGTATTGAAAATGTAATTCTATTTGAGCCAAAGCTTGATTAACTGCAGGTAAATTTGCTAGGTCAATATTATTTCTCTTAAAATACAAAGCAATGGCACGATACATGGCCCCTGTATCAATAAAAACATATTCCAATTTAGTTGCCAAGGCTTTAGCTAATGTACTTTTACCGCAAGAAGAAAAGCCATCAATGGCAATAATTATTTTATTAGACATATTTAACTAAGCTACAACGTTAATGGTTTCGGTTTTAGGCATATTGGCGTTTCGGATTGCAATTTGTCTTACAGCCTGCGAAACAAAATTTCGTAAAGCAGTTTTCGAAATTTCATCCTCTCCAACCATTGCTGGCACCCCTTCGTCTCCGCCCTCGCGTATTGTTTGCACTAATGGAATTTGACCTAAAAATGCCAAGTCGTATTCTTCTGCCAAATTTTTACCCCCTTCTTTGCCAAATAAATAATATTTGTTATTTGGCAATTCTGCTGGCGTGAAATAGGCCATGTTTTCAACTAGTCCAATAATCGGAACTTTAATATTTGCCTGACCAAACATCGCAATTGCTTTTTTTGCATCCGCTAAAGCTACTGTCTGGGGGGTTGTTACAATTACTACACCAGTTACTGGCACAGTTTGCATAATGGTTAAGTGAATGTCTCCTGTGCCTGGTGGCATATCAATTACTAAATAGTCCAATTCGCCCCATTCTACATCTGTAATAAATTGGCGAATAGCACTACTAGCCATTGGGCCTCTCCATACTACCGCATCTTTTTCATCCACTAATAAACCAATACTCATTAAACTAATCCCGTATTTTTCTATAGGCATAATAACCCCCTTACCCCCCACGTCTTTCATTAAAGGCCTTTGTCCTCTAACCCCAAACATAATAGGGACGCTTGGACCATAAATATCGGCATCCATTAATCCCACTTTGGCTCCACCCTCTGCAAGCGCCAATGCTAAATTTGCAGAAACTGTACTTTTGCCAACCCCTCCTTTCCCACTCACCACTGCTATTATATTTTTCACATTTGCTAACTCCGCTTCTCCACCCTTTCTTGAGCTAGTAGTATTTGCTGTAAAATTAACTGTCACTAGCGCTTCCTTATTCACCAATAATTTAATAGCATTTTCACACGCATTTTTCATCAAATCTTTCATGGGGCAAGCTGGCGTGGTTAATACTATGGTAAAACTCACATTATTGCCTTCTACTTTTAAATCCTTTATCATATTCAAAGTCACCAAATCCTTGCCTAAATCTGGCTCTTGCACATTACTCAACGCTGCTAATATTGCTGCCTCTGTCATTTTGAAAGTTTTTGTTAAAAAAATATAGCCATGCAAAGTTAACTCAACCAACCCTTATTTTGCAGTTTTATTAGCCACAATATGAATAATTAAAATATAAATTACCCCACAAAAACAGCAAAGGGTGCTATAATTCAACCCATCTGACTTAATTTTACACCTACATGAGAAAACACCTTCTTTTACTTATTATAGTTATTAGTTGCCTACATACCCATCAAGTATTTGGGCAACAAGTTCCCAATATTTATCGCGACTCGGTAGTGCAACTATATGGAGTGATTATGACTGCCGATAGCCTTAAGGCCATTCCTTATGCAAGTGTTGCCGTAAAAAATAAAGGAAGAGGTACTATTACAAACAACGATGGCGTATTTTCAATCGCAGTAAATAAAGGCGAGCAAATTACGTTCTCTTGCGTAGGATTTAAAAACAGAACTATTTTAATTCCTGCAAATTTAGAAGGCAACCAATATAGTGTGATTCAGTTAATGGTGAATGATACTAATTTTTTACCCGCGACCATACTAAAACCAAGGCCAACAAGGGCTCAATTTGAAAGAGATTTTGTGAATTCAAAAGTAAATGAGGATGACTTATACGAAACTGCAAGAAAAAATACAAGCCCTAGTCAAAAAAGAATTATCCTTTCCAGCTTACCTTTTGATGGACGCGAAGCAGTTGGCGCTTCATTAAGCCAACAAGCTTCCAAGTATTACTATGCAGGCCAATTGCCTCCTATGAATATTTTAAATCCAAGTGCATGGAGAAGCTTTATTAATTCATGGAAACGTGGCGATTATAAATCGAAAAAATAAAAAAATGGAAAGAATTGCTGTTATAGGTGCCGGTACCATGGGAAATGGGATTGCCCATGTGTTTATTCAAAAAGGATTTAAAGTAAATTTAATTGATACACAGGCTGCCGCATTAGAAAAAGCTATCTCCACTATTGAAAAAAATATGGATAGGCAAATTTCAAAAGGTGTTATCACGATTGAAGAAAAATTAACAGCTCTCTCTAATCTAACCACCTATACTTCAATTGATACAGGCGTTCCAGCAGCCGACTTAGTCATTGAAGCTGCCACAGAAAATAGCACTATTAAAGAAAGTATTTTTACAAAGATTGACCAATGCGCAAAACCAACTGCAATCATTGCAAGCAATACTTCTTCTATTTCAATTGCTCAATTAGCTGCTGCTACCCAGAGACCAGAAAAAGTTATTGGCATGCATTTTATGAACCCAGTTCCCGTAATGAAATTGGTTGAAATAATAAATTGCAACGCTACCGATCCCGAAGTCACTGAAGCAATTGTAGCGCTAACAAAAAAAATTAATAAAATCCCTTGCGTAGTAAAGGATTTTCCAGGCTTTATTGCAAACCGAATTTTAATGCCCATGATTAATGAAGCAATTATTGCCTATTCCGAGGGAGTGAGCGATGTTGAAACCATTGATCAAATAATGAAATTAGGTATGGCTCACCCAATGGGGCCATTACAATTAGCCGATTATATCGGGCTTGATGTTTGTAAGAGCATTTTAGATATTATGTATAAAGGATTTGGAAATACGAAGTACTCGCCCTGTCCTTTATTAGTTAGCATGGTCGAGGAAGGAAAATTGGGCGTTAAAACAGGAGCAGGTTTTTATAAATACTAACCAAATTTATAAAATCACCGCAGTGTTATAAGTTATCCCTTGTAAGTCGTTTATTTTATTCAGCACTTCTTCTATTCGATGCTTTGGAATACCTACTTTTAATTCGACAAATAATTGCGCAGACTGCGCTACTACCGAACAATTGTAATGCTTCACAATCATCATAACTTCGTTCATTTGGTTGTAGTCAAAATGAAGCTCGTAAGGAACTTCAACTGCCTTTTGGATTATTGGCGACAATTGCAATGCCAAAGAAGTAGCTGTTTTATAGGCATTAATAAGGCCTGGCACGCCTAATAGGCTGCCTCCAAAATAGCGCACCACCACCACCATTGTATTGGTTAATTTTTTACTGTCTATTTGGCCTAGTATTGGCCTTCCGGCTGAACCAGCAGGTTCCCCATCGTCGCTTACTCTAAATGTTGCCCCATCTACCCCTATTCTATAGGCCAAACAAAAATGAACTGCTTTAGGATTTTCCTTTTTCAGCAGCGCTAACTTTTTTTTGCAGTCATCAATGCTTACTACAGGAAAGCTATACGCAAAAAACTTACTGCCCCTGTCCTTAAACTCCGCAATGGCTGGTTGTTCTATTGTATAGTAATAAAATGGATCCATTAAAAATAAGATTATATAATATCGGGGCAAAGCTAGTTCATAATGCCCAATCATTTGTAACATTGCAGTATGAGTTTACATGACACTAAGCAAGCCTTAAAACAAAAATTATCAACACAATTCGAGACAATCGAATTAAACAGTTTACTAGCAATGCTTATCGAACATGTAACTGGCTGGAATCAAGTACAGCAAGCTGTTAATAAGGATGCCAACTTAACCACCGAGCAATTAGCGCAATTAAATACATTTACAAATGAACTCCTTGAAGGAAAACCTATTCAATATATTATTGGGAGTGCTTGGTTTATGGGTGAAGCATATAAAGTGAATGAAAATGTACTAATACCAAGGCCAGAAACTGAAGAATTAGTTGAATGGATAGTGGAATATGCAAGCATCATAAATAAGCCACTAAAAATTATAGATATTGGAACAGGGTCGGGATGTATTGCTGTTTCATTAAAAAAATCATTGCCCGAATGTAAACTCACCGGACTTGATATTAGTAGTGCCGCTTTATTAATTGCCAAAGAAAATGCAGAAAAATTAAATGCCCATATAGAATGGCTTCAAGAAGATATTTTAATGACAGCTTCCCTTCCCGACACCTACGATATTATTGTTAGCAACCCTCCTTATATTCCTATACGAGAGGTAGCCGATATGCAAGAGCAAGTAAAAGACTATGAGCCAAACATCGCTTTATTTGTTTTAAATGAGGACCCCTTGCAGTTTTATAAAGCTATTGCACGCCTAGGAAAACAATGCTTGTCTACTAATGGACAACTATTTTTTGAAATTCATTACAACCAAGGTAAAAACATGCTTGCACTGTTAGACGAAATGGGATACCATGCCGAATTAAGGCAGGACATGTTCGGTAAAAACAGAATGGTAAGGGCTAGTTTAAAAAATAAAAAGGACCATTTTAATTAGGAACAAGGCCTTTAAAATTAGTGTGTCGGGTCTACTGCAATTACAGGTGTGGCACCTAATTGTTTTACAATTTGCATCACTTGAATAGTTACCCCTAATTTTGCTACACTATCCCCATTAATTACCACCGAAGGCTTATCGGTTTCCTTTGCTAAAAAAGTTTTTAGTTGACCGGAAAGGGAGTCCAGTAAAACAGGTGTGGCGCCTATAAATATATTTTGATCCTTGTCAATTGTGACAACTACTGTCTGCTTTGCTTTGGTATCACTAGCCGACTTAGGATTAGACACTTTTATTACATTCGGATTTGCTAAAGTGGATACAATTAAGAAAAACAATAATAAGATAAATAAAATATCATTCAACGCACCCGTATGCACTTCTGGCTGATGTCTTAATCGATTTCGCAGATTCATAAATTAAGAATGAGTTGGTTCTTGTAAAATGTCTAAGAAATCGGCACTAGCCACTTCCATTTTATTCGCATTCTTATCAATTTGGGTAGATAAGAAATTATGCCCAACGTATGCAATCAAACCAATAATTAACCCAGTAGCAGAAGTAATCATTTTGGTATATATGCCACCTGCAATAGTATTTAATGTATACTCACCAGTTGATGCAATCCCATAAAACAACTGTACCATTCCAATGATTGTTCCCAAGAAACCAAACATAGGTGCAATCCCTGCAACCAATGACAATATATTTAAATTACGCTCCATTGAATACATCTCCAATTTGCCCACGTTTTCCATGCTCTTTTCAATCGCATCTAATGGTTTGCCAATTCTCATAATTCCTTTTTCAATCATTTTCGCTACCGAATTGTCGGTACTCTTTGCAAAACTTTTTGCAGCAGTAATATTTCCAGAAATAATATTATCTCTAATTATTAACATGAATTTAGGGTCGGTTGTTCCCGCTTTTTTAATGGCTAAAAAGCGTTCTATAAAAACGAATATTGCAATAACTAACAAGGCATATAAAGGATACATAATCCAGCCGCCCTTTTGCAATAAGCTTATCAAAGAAATTTTATTTTCGGTAACCTGTAACAAAAACAACATATTGTTTAATTTATTTTTAAAGTTAATCGGTTTTACTTGAATTATAATAGGTGTGAATAACTATCAAAATGTTAAATTATTTCTACTAGGTTTACTAACACTTCTACCGATTTTTCCATATCCCTAACACCTATCCATTCATGCTTGCTATGAATGGCTTGCATACCCGTAAAAATATTAGGGGTAGGAAGACCCATAAAACTCATCCTACTACCGTCGGTGCCGCCCCTTATAGGTGCTACTTTTGGTATAACTCCTGCCCTTTTATAAGCATTCAGTGCTTTTTCAACTATTGCAGGATGCAAGTCAATTATCTCCCGCATATTTCTGTACTGTTCGGTAATAGTCGTAGCTAATTTCACATTTGAAAAGTCGGAATGCTTAGCCACTGCGTTTTTTGCAATATTTAATAATCGCTCCGCATGTACTTTCAATGTAGGCGTATCAAAATCGCGCACTAAAAATTCAATGCTAGCTTTTTCAGCACCCCCTTCAATATGATTTGGATGTACAAAACCTGCACGGCCTTCAGTTTTTTCAGGACACCATTCACTAGTAGGTAATGCTGCCAATATTGCGCCAGCTGCCTTAATTGCATTTTGCATAATACCTTTTGCAGCACCAGGGTGGGCAATCACGCCTTCAATATGCAAAACTAAATAATCGGCACTAAACGTTTCCATTTCAAAATCACCCAATGCACCACCATCTAATGTATATCCGTAATCCGCTCCTAGTTTTTTCAAGTCTAAAAAATCAGTTCCCTTTCCCACTTCTTCATCGGGGGTAAATAATATTTTTACAGGGCCGTGTTGTATGGCTGGATTTTGTATTAAATAACTTGCTAGTTCTACAATGATAGCAACTCCCGCTTTGTCGTCTGCTCCTAACAAAGTTTTTCCAGATGCAGTAATAATGGACCCTCCAATAAATGCTTTCAAATAAGGATATTGTTCAACCGAAATTACTTGTGTTGCGTCATCGGGGAGTGTTATGGGCAAGCCGTTATAATGCTTATGTAGTATAGGCTTTACATGTGTGCCACTGCAGTCAGGCGCGGTGTCAACATGTGCGCAAAAACAAATCACCGGTACTTGAATGGAACTGTTAGCAGGAATTGTTGCCATTACATACCCATGCTCGTCCATTGCTGCATCTTTAATACCTATGGCTTGTAGTTCCGATACAAGCATGGAAAGTAAATCTTTTTGTTTACTAGTCGAAGGGAAGGTGTTACTTGCTGGGTCACTTTGCGTGTCTATTTGGACATACTTCATGAACCTTTCTGCCACTTTTAAATTATCAAATGCCATAAACTATAAATAAATACTAAGTGAGTAAAATTTTGTAATGATAAAGTTAAGCTGAATGTGGCGTATAAAAAAAGGCGCCCCAATAATTTGGGACGCCTTGGTTATTTAGCAATAAAATTATTAAGGCATAATAATTTTAGAAGGCGTGTCAATATTTACTAATTCTAAATCAAAAGTCAAGTCTTGTCCAGCTAAAGAATGGTTTGCGTCTAAAACAACCACTTCCTCTTTTACTTCAACTACAACTACTTGAAATTGTTGTCCTTGCCCGTTGTTCATAGTCAATGCCATCCCAATTTCAGGATTTAAATCAGCAGGAAATTGTGTTTTCGGGAATTCTACAATCATTTCAGGTTGTTTAGGCCCATACGCTTCCATAAATGGAATATGGATTGTCTTTTTCTCGCCTACTGTCATGTCTAACACTCCACTATCAAAACCCGGAATAACCATTCCAGTTCCTACTTCAAACTCTAAAGGGGCTCTTCCTTTTGAAGAATCAAATGTTTCACCACTAGTTAAAGTACCGTGATAATGCACTTGAATGGTATCACCATTTTTTACTTGTTGCATATTGTATTTTTTAAATAAAGCACCTAGGGTGCAAAGGGCAAAAGTACATAATTATGACAGATAAACTAACTTTGCACCATGGACAAAAAGCCAAGGATCGTTTTTATGGGTACCCCTGCCTTTGCAGTGGCTTCGTTAAGTGCGCTTTTAGAAGCGAAAATGAATGTGGTTGGGGTTGTTACGGCACCCGATAAACCAGGTGGAAGAGGAATGCAATTGCAGCAAAGTGCGGTAAAGCAATTTGCGATAGCACATGATTTACCCGTTTTACAACCCGACAAACTAAAATCACCCAAATTTTTCGAAGCCTTGAGCAATTGGAAACCTGATATTCAGGTGGTAGTTGCCTTTAGGATGCTTCCTGAAACAATTTGGTCAATGCCCCCAATGGGCACTTTAAATGTACATGGCTCCTTGTTACCTCAATACCGTGGTGCAGCACCCATTAATTGGGCAATCATTAACGGGGAGTCCGAAACAGGGGTTACCACTTTCCAACTGCAGCATGCAATTGATACAGGCGCTATTTTACTTCAGGACCGTATTGCTATCCCCCCTAATATGACAGCAGGTGAACTGCATGATAAAATGATGATTGTGGGTGCAAATTTATTAATTAAAACACTCAACAGCCTTTTCAATAATAGTATTAAAAGTATTCCTCAAAAAGATTCAGCTAACATAAAGCATGCGCCTAAAATTTTCACAAAGGACTGCGAAATTAATTGGCATAAACCGGCAACTGAAGTGCATAATTTAGTGCGCGGACTAGCTCCATTCCCTGGAGCAATCACTAAGATAGAAGGAAAAATTGTTAAACTATTTTCTACATCTATCCTTGAAGAAAAACCAAAAGAAACTGCTGGCACTTTTGTGACCGATGGGAAAACTTTTGCACGTATTGCTTGTAGCGATGGCTATTTAGTTTTAAACGACATTCAATGGGAGGGGAAAAAACGCATGCCAATCACAGATTTTTTAAGAGGTTACAGAAGCCCTAATTAAAGGCGTGTCAAAATTTTAGGCTGCCCTTACTGTAATATTTTTTTGAAATCGTCCAATGGAGCAATTCCTACATGCCTCCAAACTTCTTTCCCCTTTTTATAAATTATGAAGGTGGGTAAGTCGTCTGATTTTAAATGTTTCATTACATCCATATCATTGCCTCCATCCACAGCTAAAAAATAAAATTTAATTGATGGGTCGTTTTTTAATGAATCCATTGTAGGCAACATTTTTCTGCAAGGCGGACACCACTCAGCTCCAATATCTACAAGCACTAGGTCGTTAGCTTTTATTACATTGTCAACATCCGCAATACGCATTTGCACTTTTGCACCTCCTCCTACAATGGGCAAGCCTTTCATTTTCCAATTGCTCATTCCTCCTTCTAAATTGGTGACTTTAAACCCTTGATTCACCAAATACTCCTGAGCGGAGGCACTTCTTCCCCCTGAAGCACAATAAATATAAACCGGAATATTTTTATCTAAAAATTGAGTTCTCCTTTTAAATTCTCCTTCGTCCATCCAATTTGCTTGCAAAGCATGTTCAATATATCCGCTATTAAATTCAGCCGCAGTTCTTACATCTAAAATTTGCACGCCTCCCTTATCAATGGTCGCCTTAAAAGTAGTTGCATCAACTAGCAAGGATGTTTGACTTGTTTCGGTGTTATTAGAACTGGATTGCGCACAGCTTATGAAAAATACGACCATGCTTAACAAGGAAGCAACAACTTTGGCTTTCATAAATGAAATTAATAGGTAACAGAAATTTGAAATGTCTTATTCGTAATGCCCAAAATAGCAGCAGCTGCATCGTTTAAACGATATTGAACTGCATTGCCCACTTCAGGTAATGAATTAATTACTTTAGCACAAATACTTTTAAAATCCGATGTAGTTATTCTCACAACCGTACCTACTGGCAATTGGTTGGTTAAAATATAAAATTTCTTGTCCTGCCAACCACTCAAACTTTTAAAAACAGCTGCAGTACCTTCTAATGTTTGAATAGATGCCGCCTTTTTTTGATTTGAAAATAGAGAAGCAAAGTAGCCTTCGTCTTCTATTTTGGCACCACTCACCGCAATTGATTTATGGACACTATCAGTTAGCCTAACTTTTTCTTTATTCTGGGCAATCATTTGCAGTGGAGCACTAATTGGCATTTCGACTGTTGAACCGTTTTTAATAGTTGGGCTACCTATATTTTGAACCTTCTGTTTTGTGGAATATTTATGCTTCTTTGCGTGCTTTCTGCTTTTTGATGCAACCGGCTTTTTCTTCTTCCCAGACTTAGTCTTTTTATAGCTTGCGGCTTTTTTTTGCTTACCTGCTTGTATGGTTTTCTTTTTCGCGCTGGTATTTGTTGTCTGCTTTTTAGGTTGCTTTTGCTTTAACGCAAATGCATCACCCGAAGCAACCAAGCTCAATACAGCCATAAAAAATATAAACCAGCTTTTAAACATGCTGCAAAGTTACAAAAACCAAG
>CAJATB010000155.1 GCA_903944755.1 uncultured Bacteroidota bacterium | reverse complement strand
GGGTCCCAAAATAGTTTTTCAAAGTCAAGGACGGTTTCGTTTTGGACTTTTATTTTTTCTTTCAATAATAGCTCCTCCATTGTAGTGGGTGTTTCAAAATGTGCTTTTCCGCTTAACATCCCATTTCTATTTACTACACGGTGTGCAGGGACTTTTGGTTTTACACCATGGGAGGCATTCATGGCCCAGCCAACCATTCGGGAGCTTCCACCTGTCCCTAAATATTTCGCAATTGCGCCATAGCTGGTAACACGCCCTTTGGGGATTAAACGTACTACATCAAATACGTTTTTAAAAAAATCATTTGTCTTCGCCGTGTACTGCATTGGGATTTTTAATGGTACTTAATTCTTTTATAAGCAACAACCGTGACCTTACTGGTTCTGGTACCGCCTCATACTTAAAGGGGCAATGCCTGCAAGCATTGCCGCAACAATAGCCCCTTTCTTTGTGGTAGGTTTCTGTAAATACCCATTTACCATCTAGGTTTAAATAATATTGTATTCCTTCAGTCATTGTTTTTATTTTTCTTTTGGTTGCATGCCTCTTTCTCGTTTTGCGTCGTGCGTTTCTGTTACTTCAAAAGTTGCTATTATTTCCTTTAATATTTCTTCCTTATCGGCTGGCAATGCTTTGTCTAGCTTAAATTGTATATAATGTATTTTATTACTGCCTGCAATATTCAAACCTTCATAGTAAGTTTTAATGGTGCAACGCGGATCAATACTTGCTTGCGCATATAAGTCGGCTGTTTGTTCCAATAAGGTTAATTCATAAAGTTCAATTACCGCTAAGGTGAACTGATACAAATTTGGGCTATCAGTTTTTAAATGTACTATTCCGCCTGGTTGTAAAAACTGTTGGTATTGCCTAAGAAATTTTGGGTGTGTAAGTCGCTTCTTCGCTTTGGATAAACGTATTTGCGGGTCAGGAAAAGTGATCCATATTTCACTTACTTCATCTTTTTTAAAATAGTTGGTTACTTGGTCAATCTGCGTTCTTACAAAAGCTATATTCTTTAGCCCTTCTTTAATAGCAATGCCCGCGCCTTTCCAAATGCGGTTTCCCTTAATATCGAGTCCTATAAAATTTTGTTCGGGGAACATACGGCCCAAGCTTACCGCATATTCGCCACGGCCGCAAGCTAATTCTAATAGCAATGGCTTATTGGGTTGTTCAACAGGCAGTTGGTCCAATGAAATGTGCACACTGTCTTTTCCTAATTCAGTAAAAAATGCAGCCCATTTGCCTGGCATACCTTGTGGGTATTCCAATACATTTTCATATTCCTTTATTGCCGCAAACTTGATTAGTTTTTTCTGCCCCATGCGGCAAAGATAGTATTACCCGCGCATTAATTTAACTGCTTTTTGGGCAACAATTGGTGCAATTGCAACGCCCATTCCATTCATACGTACTGCACAATATACATTGGGTTGTACTTCCTGTATAATAGGCTTCTTTTCTTTACCCATTGCCATTACGCCACTCCAACGCATTTCTATTTTTGGTTTCTTACTACCTTTTGGCAATATTCGTTTCATCATGAATTGCTCTAATGTGTCCTGTATTAGCTTGGTGGTTTCTAGTGAAGTGGTTTTTTCTGCAGCAAATGCTTTGTTCCTTGCACCTCCTAATAATAAACGGTCACCCACATTTCTAAAATAATAATAACCCTCGTCAAAATGGAAGGTTCCCTTTAACCTAAAGTCGGGGATAGGGGCTGTAACAAATACCTGGCCTCTTGCTGGGACTACATCCAATTTAGGCAATAGTGTTTTTGCAAAACCATTGGTGCATATTACTATTTGCTTAGTTTCCAAATCACCCTCCAAATTAGTTTGTATGCTTACGCCACCACTATGGCTTTTGAATTTCTTTACTTCGGTGTTAAATAATATTTGCACCCCCTTTGCCTGCACCGCTTGCTGTAATGCAATTACTAATTTAGCAGAATGTAATTGACCTTCATAGGGGCTGTAAGCTAAAGCTTGTATTTGTTGAAATCCAAACTGGCTTATTTTATTAGAAACATCCTTGTAAATAGGTGCGCTACTTTTTTTGTTACCAATCCCTAATACGGGTGCTAGTATTTTATTTAAATAAGCAATATCGTCATTCAAACGTTCAATAGGGTAGCTGCCATTTTTTTCAATTAATTCATATCCGCCATTGCCTTCGTAATCCATTACTTTTTTATCAAATACAGCTTGTATTCTTTGTAAACCTTGGTAGCGCATTTTCACTGTTTCTAGCATAGTGGCTTCTCCCATTAATTCAACATCAAACATTAATTCCGAAACGCTTCCAAAGCAAGAAAATCCCGCATTACGTGTACTTGCTCCCGATGGTATAGTGCCCTTTTCTAATATGGTAATTTTTAACTTTGGATATTTATGAATTAGCTCATAAGCGGTCCATAATCCTACAAATCCACAACCTACAATCACCACATCCTTTGGTGCATAATAGGTCTCTTTTTCCCATACTGATATTGCCATTTTTTTCCTTTTATGTAAGTTAGTAAACCCATAGAATTATTGCAAAATAATTACGCTTTACCTGTTAATACTAATTTTAGGTGTTTTTTACTTGTATTGTACCCAATACTAGTTTGTGCCTATAGCTAGCTTTGGGTATTGAAGGTTTTTCCTTGTAATGGATTGATAATGGTAGCGATGTAGTGAAGTAGTTAGTAAAACGGAGTATAATAATTTAATATAAACTTTTTCATAGGGGGCTATGAATGGTGATTCAATTTGAGTAACCGCTATATTCTTATAGCGGTTAATTTTTGCCCCTAACCTAATGTAAGTTAACGGCCTCTATCAGCTATTACACAAAAACAAAGTGCATTTTTGACAATTTTTTTTAGCCAACGGACTTATTTTACCAAGTATGGCTCGATTATTTTTTGCCAAATCTCATAACCCTTTTTATTCATGTGCAATTTATCTGATAAAAAAATATCAGTCATTATACTTCCATCTTGGTTTAACATACTACTGTATACATTGATGTAGACGGATTTTTTTTGAACCTGTATGAATTTTTTTATTTTTTCGTTTCCTTCCTGCATTACATTTAATAATTTCTCCCTGCTCGGACTAGGCTTCATTGAAATATAAGCAATAGGAACTTTTGGGTACCTACTTCTAATTAACTTAAATAGTTCGGTAAATCTTTCTAATACTACTTCTGAAGTAATTTGTGGACCACCTGACAGGTCGTTTTCGCCACAGTAAATAACAATTTGCTTAGGGTTGTATTTAAATATAATATCCTCTGCATAGGTTATTAAATGAGGTAAAGAAGAGCCACCAAAACCTCTATTTAAAATAGTATGTTTTGGAAAGTAAACTGATACATCTTTCCAATTTGTAAAACTTGAACTGCCAATAAATAGAATAGGCTTCTTTATAGGTGTATTGATAGAATCTGTTTTTCTGAATGCATTTATTTCATTAATAAATGGTTGTGCATTTGATTGAATTATACAAATGGCAAATAGCAGCACTAAAAATTTCTGTTGAATGAATTTCATATGTTTTTTATTTAAATAAATACGCGACTTTCATAATTATAGTCTTCACGAAAGGCTTTAGGAGCGCACCCTTTTTTCTTTTTGAAAAGCCTATTAAAATTTGAAATATTATTGAAGCCGCAATTATAGGCAATTTCGGTAATATTTTGACTTGTGTCAATCAATAATCTAGAAGCATTTGCAATTCTTATCTCTAATAAATTGTCTATAAAAGTAATACCAGTATTTGCTTTAAAAAATCTACTAAACGATACTTCGGTCATATTGGCTAATTTGGCTACATCACTTAATGTTACTTTCTTGTCAAAATGTTGAATTAAGTATTCAACTACCTTTTCAATTCTTCTACTATGATAGTTAGGCTTACTTGTGCGCACACACCCATCTGAAAGCACTTTCATATTTTTAGATTTTGATAATTCATTGAGTGTGGACATGAGCTCCAAAACTGAATCAAAACCCTTTTTTTCCGAAAAACGCTTAAGTTTATTTTGTATTTTTAGAATAGTCGATTTAGAAAAGGAGATGCCTCTTTTTGACTTCTCGAACATTTCATTAATTAAGCATAACTGATTGCGTCTCAAAAATTTGTCATCAAAAAGCTCTCTATGAAATTGAATAGTGATTTCTATTATTTTTTTGCTTTTACATAAGTGTGTTTTCCAACAATGAGGGAGATTTGGTCCTATTAATACAAGTTCCAAATCACTAATTTCTTCCATATGATCTCCTATGATTCTTTTAGCTCCTCTAGCATGAAGAATAAAGTTTAGTTCATATTCTTCATGAAAATGTAATGGGAAATCAAACTCTGTTTTGGTCCTCGAAAACACTGTAAAGCAATCACTTGCAGTTAATGGAGTTATTTCTTTAAGCAAAGTAGTTTTATTTACGTTAAATTAATACCATTCGAATTCTAAGGTAAATCTATCAATAAAATTTAGGATAATCGCCTTTTAATCATTTATTTAATAATAATTTCAATAATTATTAGCCTCTTTAATTGTAAAAAAATACAATTAATGGATAAAATAGTATCATATATTTATTCTATATATATCTACATTTGATTAAATTAATTGCCATATGGGAAAAAATAAATTTTTCTTGCTACTACTATGTGTATTATCAAGTTATTTAGTTACCGCTCAAACAAAACGAATTACAGGTACTGTAACTAATGAAAAAGGAGAGCCTTTAGTTGGTGCTGCTATTTCTGCTAAGGGCCTAAAGGGTACTTTGCTTACCAATATCAAAGGTCAATATACGATTGATGTCGCTGCAGGTACTTTAAGACTTTCTGCCTCTTATGTAGGAATGGAAAACGCTGAAAAAGTGATAGGTAATAACGCTGTCTTAAATTTCGAGTTAATTTCATTGGCATCGACACTATCTGATGTCGTGGTGATTGGCTATGGTAGCCTTAAGAAAACAGAAGTTACTGGAGCCATTCAAAGGCTTACACGCGAGGAATTAGTAAGAGATAACCCAAATAATATCTTACAAGCAATGCAAGGAAAATTGGCTGGGGTGAATGTTACTCAAAATGATGGTGCACCTGGAGCTGGCTTGAGTATAAAAATTCGTGGTGCTAATTCCTTCCTTGGTGGAACTGAGCCATTATACGTAATTGACGGAGTTCCTTTTAATAATACTAGTTCTGGTTCTACGCCTGAGTCTTTAGGCGGTGACGAAAAACAAACTATTAATGCCTTATCGTTTATTAACCCTAATGATATTGAGTCTATTGACGTTTTAAAGGATGCATCTGCTACAGCAATTTACGGATCAAGAGGAGCTAATGGAGTTGTATTAATAACAACGAGGAAAGGTAAAATTGGAAAAGATAAAGTAGAATTGAATGTAAATATTGGTATGTCAGAAGTAAGTAAAATTATTAGAGTACTGAATCCTTATGAATATGCGAATTTTCAAAACATCGCCTACCAGAATTCCAATAAATATGATGGCACTAATTATAACTTATTATACCCGGATCTTTCTTTGTATGAGAATGAGCGTAATAATTGGCAAGATCAAATTTTTAGAAAAGGGTACAGTCAACAGTATAGTCTGAATATATCAGGTGCAAGTGAGGCCGGCAACCATAACCTTACTTTAAGTCATACCAACCAAGATGGCGTTATTCAAAACTCGAACTTTAAAAAAATTGGGTTAAGTTTTAACTTAAATCGAAATGTTGGTAAATTCTTTAAAGTGGGAACTAGCACGGCACTTTCTAATTCAACTATGCAAGGCGTTAAAACTGGGACTGATAAGTCAGATGCCGCAAGTGCTGGTGTTATTAGGTCGGCGCTAACCTTTCCTAGCACAATGAGAACTATTGAGGATTACGATGGTCTTGGAGATGATTTTATAACGAACCCTTTTATTTACGTAAATAGTGTACTTAATAAGGTTTCAGCTATCAATATATTTACTTCCAATTATGTTGAAGCTGCAATAAGCAAAAATCTGAAATTCAAACAAAACCTTGGTGTTAATTATGGAAGTAATAGCAGGGATCAATACTATCCAAGAACTGTTTACGAAGGATTTGCTTCCAAGGGTTGGGGATTGAAATCAGATAATAATTGGTCTAGCTTAGTTTCGGAAAGTATCTTGACTTTCACTAAAAGAACTGGTAAGCATAGTTTTACAGCAACTGCAGCTAGTACATTTGAGCAAAATATTGGTCAATCACAAAGGGCCGAAGCTAAAACTTTCCCGAACGATTTGCTTCAGAATGAAAATATGCAATCTGCAGAACAAATCTTACCTATTATTACAAACAAATATCAATCAAATTTAAACTCTTATTTAGGAAGGGTAAACTATACTTTTAATGATAAATATTCTTTATCCGTATCACAACGAAAAGATGGTTCAAGTAAATTTGGAAAGAATAATAAATGGTCTGATTTCTCCTCTGCTGGACTTGCTTGGAAAATGCATAAAGAAGATTTCATGGAATCGATGCCGTTTATTAACGAATTTATTTGGAGAGCTAGCTATGGAGAAACAGGTAACCAAGGAATTGGATCTTATGCTTCTCTATCAAAATTGGGAGTATATAATTATCCATTCGGTGGCTCGGTGCAGACAGGTTTAGCTGATGATGTTTACGCTGGTCCAGCAAACCCTGAATTGAAATGGGAAACAACCAATGCGTATAATGCAGGGTTAGATGTTGGATTTTTGAAAGGGGCTTTGAATATACATATTGATGTGTATTTGAAAACAACCAACGATTTGTTACAATATATTACAACCCCGGCTTCAACTGGATTTCAGCGTCAACTAAGAAATTCTGGTTCAATTGAAAACAAGGGACTTGAGGTTGCATTAGATGCAACTATTATAAATACAAAAGATTTTCAGTGGAAATCAAATTTCAATATTTCGTTTAACCGAAATAAGATTATTAGCTTAGGAGGTGATTTAAAAGAACAATATGCAAGTAATATTTCTACTAGAGACGCTCCATTTATTCAAGTGCCTGGTATGCCTATTGGCGCCTTATATGGCTATGTAGAAGACGGGTTTTTTGACAACGAAGCAGAAGTTAGAAATTCCTTATTATATATGTCCCAGCCAGTAAACATCATTAAAAGGATGATTGGGGAGGTTAAATACAAGAATTTAGATAATGACCCAACTTCACTTTCAGTTTCTGATAGAACCTTTATTGGTGACGTTAATCCTGATTACACATTTGGATTCACTAATAATTTCAAATACAAAAACCTCGATTTGAGTATTTTTATTAATGGGGTGCAAGGCAATGATATCGTTAATATGAATTCGGCATGGAATGGGAATCTAGGTACTTCAAAAAATATTTCTTTAAGTGCTTTTGAAGGTGCTTGGAAAGATGGCGCAGATAATTCAAATGCAACAGGACCAAAAATTATTAGACAATTCTGGAGAACACTTCCTTTTTCTAGAAGATTTATAGAAGACGGTAGTTTTGTGAGAATTAAAAATATTAATCTAGGGTATACTTTGCCAAGTGGTTTTATTAAAGGGGTTACTAATTTAAGATTCGCTGTTGGTGCAAATAATTTATTTACGTTTACTAATTATTCTGGTTATGATCCAGAAATTAATAGTTATGGTGACAATCCTGCACTTTTTGGGGTTGATTTGGGCGGTTATCCAAATTCAAAAACTTTTAACATTAGTATTAAATGCAATTTTTAATTAGCAAGTATAAAACAACTAATATGAATTTATATAAATCAAAATTTTCAAAATTACTAGCAACTATTTTAATAATTTTTGCAACAGTATCATGTGAAAAGCAATTAGAAGAGAAACCATTTTCTTTTCTTTCTCCAGATAATTTCTATAAGAATGAGTCTGACGCAAAAGCTGCAATCAATGGCGTATATAGTACTTTGCATACTTACGACTTATATTTACAGCCCATGTGGAATTTAACAGTACTCGATGACGACCATGTTTCTGGGGCAGATTGGTATTTGGGTACAACGGGTGCTGGTAATCCGCAAGGATACTGGGGAGTTGATGGTCCTTGGGTTGGATGTTATAGTATGATTTCAAGAGCCAATATGGTACTTGAAAACGTTGAAAAAATTAACGAAAACATTGATGTAGAAATAAAAAACAGGATATTAGGAGAAGCCTACTTTTTAAGAGGTTGGGCTTATTTCCAATTAGTACAATTATATGGAGGTGTGCCTATTAGGCTTAAATCACTTTCACTTGATCCTGTAGCTAGTGTTCCAAGATCAACTGTTATGGAAGTGTATGATGTTATTATAGCTGATTTTAAAAGTGCTGAAAATAAATTATTGCCTAAAGCAAATGCAAAATCAGGTGAGCTAGGAAGAGTTACGCAAGGTGTTGCAAAAGGTTTTTTGGCTAAAACTTATGCAACTATGGCTTCAGGCGCTGCAAATGGAACTTTAACTGTGAGAGGAGGGGTTGATAATGCTAATTATACTTATACCAAAGATGTAGTAGCTGGTTTAGAGACTGTAGATTCAAAAGCGTATTATACATTAGCTAGAGACAAGGCATTAGAAGTTATTACAAGCAACGAATATCAGTTATTTACAACTATTACTGAAATGTGGAGTAAGGGCGCTAGAAATACTAAAGAACATATGTGGCAATTACAATCGCTTGGTGGTACGACTTTTGTTAATGAGATTCATAACTATTTTTCAGCTTTTTCAACTTTTGGTAGAGGTGCAGTTTGGTTTACCAACAATCACTATAAAGATTATGACACAACCGACTTAAGGGCTCTTGATGGTGTTGTACATAATTATGAAATGAATAACGCTTCCAAAACAAAGGTGTTTTATCCTTCTTGGCAACCTTATAAATACAAGGTAGTAAACGGGTTAACGTACAATAATACGCCTTCTAGTGACGATAGAGCGTATGTTGTTAAATATGCAAACGTATCAGATCCGACAGTTTCAAAAAGCGATGCTTATTTCCCTATGATACGTTTTTCTGAAATGTATTTAATAGTTGCAGAAGCTGAAAATGAAATTAATAATGGTCCTACAGCTCAGGCGTATACTAATATTAATATAATTCGTTCTAGAGCGCAAGCTTCTGCTACGCCACTTAACCTTACACAAACTGAATTTAGAAGTTTTGTATTAGCAGAAAGAGCAAGGGAGTTTGTTTTTGAAGGCGTTAGAAGATATGATCTTTTAAGATGGGGAGTTTATTTACAAGTAATGAATAAAATTACTACTAGTCAAAATAATATTTCTAAAGTAAGGAATACTAAAAACTTGTTACTGCCAATTCCATTAAGTGAATTAAATTCTAATAAATCAATTACCGCAAATAACCCAGGTTGGTAATTAACACTAATCATTCTTAATTAATATTGTTCCAATGAAAAATATACTACAACTAAATACTAACAAGCTATTAATGGTATCAATGGTGTTTGTGATTTTACAATTGTTTAGTGCTTGTAAAAAAGAAACTGTTGCGCCTACTGATGGCGTAAATAATGTAAATGCACCTGTTATCCTAGATGTAACAACACTTGTAAACAGAAGTACACCCATTGCTTCCGCAACTTACGGAGACTGGGTAATTATTAGAGGTATGAACTTAGCTACTACTAATAAAGTAGAATTTAGTGATATAGCTGCATCAGATTCGTTAATGTATGCAAATGATAGTAGCATTACAGTGAAAATTCCTTCGAATTTGCCAAACCCTGCAGAGAACCCAATTAAGGTAACTACTAAAAATGGTTCAACTACATTTAATTTTCAAATTTTACAACCACCTCCTGTTATAAGCTTTTTCACGCCTGTTGCTGGTCCTTCAGGAACCAATGTTACTATTACTGGCGATTATTTTCTTGGAGTGAGCAGTGTTAAATTTAATACTACAGAAGCTGTTATTGTTTCTAAAACAAAAACAGAGTTAGTTGTAACTTTGCCTACTGGTGTTTCATCGGCTTACATTTTTATTACAACGCCAAGTGGTACAGTAAAATCTAGTGTTTCTTTTGGTTTATCATATACCATATATGACGATGCTTTAGCAACAGGCTGGTCAAATACTTCTTATAGTGCTGTTCCTGTATTTAATAATACAGTAAATGTATTAAGAGGGACAAATTCAATAAAAAATAATTACTCCGCCGCTTGGGGTGGATTTAGAATAAAACAAGCTACGGCATCAAGCTTAACTGGTTTTACCGCTTTAAAGTTTTCAATATTTGGGGGCACCAATTCTTCAGGTTTTAAAGTTAGAATTATTATAAATGGCGGAACTACTACGCAAACTTTAACATTACCAGCGGCAGGAACTTGGACACAATATGAAATCCCTTTTGCTAGTTTAGGAAATCCTACTACGCTGTCAACTATTGAATTTAAAGAGTATAGTGGTAAAATATTTGAAGTATATTTTGATGATATTGGTTTGTATAAACCTTAATATTCGGATAATAATTTCTTAAATTAGCCTATGACCCCCAATGCTGCAAAAAAGCGCTATGTACTTACATGCATAGTATTCATATGTCATTGTACTATTTTAACTGCACAAATTTGCAGTGATATAGAAGCAACGCCCATGACAAAAGCTTTGTATGCTAATTTATTTAAATTAAAAGACAAGTTTACCATATTAGGGCATCAAGACGCTTTAGCTTATGGAGTTGGATGGAAATATGAAAATGGGAGAAGTGATATTAAATCTGTGGTTAATGATAATGCGGGCTTGTATGGTTGGGATATAGGGTATCTTGAGTTAGATTCAAGTAAAAACCTTGACGGTGTTCCTTTTAATAAAATGAAAAATTATATTAAAGAAGCACATGCGATGGGAGGGCTTGTAACATTAAGTTGGCATGCAAGTAATCCCTTCACAGGCAAATCGGCATGGGATACAACGCCGGGTACTTTACGTTCTATATTGCCAGGCAATAGTGCACATGCTAAGTATATTTTATGGTTAGATAAAGTAGCTCTTTTTTTAAATGATTTGAAAGCAAAAAACGGCGAACATATTCCGATTCTTTTTCGCCCTTTTCATGAGTTAACTGGAAGTTGGTTCTGGTGGTGTAAAAATGGCAGCACCCCAGAGGAATTTATCGAACTATGGCGATTCACGGTTAACTATTTGCAAAAACAGAAAAACATTCATCATCTAATTTATGTTTATAATACGGCAGATTTTAAAACTGAAAATGATTTTTTAGCCTATTACCCTGGTGATGATGTGGTTGATATTGTTAGTTTTGATAAATACCAATATGACCAAAAGAATGGCCGTGAAGATTTCATTTCTATAGTAGAAAAGCAGTTAAAAATTGCAAATACAGTTGCGGTACAAAAAAATAAAATTTTAGCAATCGCTGAAACTGGTTTTGAAGCTATACCTGATAGCAGTTGGTGGACTAACACGCTTTATCCTTTACTTGAAAAACATCCTATATCTTTTGTGCTTCTATGGCGTAATGCAGGTTACATGCGCTCTATGCAGAAAATGCATTACTACGCTCCATATGAAAATCAAGTCTCTGCAAAAAATTTCAAACAATTTTATCTACTCCCTAAAATGCTTTTTCAAAAAAAATTGAGCAGTTTAAAAATTTATCAATAGTCATAATATGAATCTACACCTAATTGATATTTCAATCATTATAGCTTATTTGCTAACAATGATTTTTATTGGCTTTTATATGCGGAAAAAAGCTAAAGAAAATAAAGACAGTTATTTAATGGGTGGAAAAAAAATGCCATGGTATTTATTAGGGTTAAGTGATGCTAGCGATATGTTTGACATAAGTGGCACAATGTGGATGGTGTCACTTTGCTTTGTGTATGGCTTAAAAAGTATTTGGATTCCATGGCTTTGGCCTGTTTTTAATCAAGTTTTTATGATGATGTTCTTATCCAAATGGTTAAGACGATCGAATGCGAATACTGGTGCTGAATGGCTTGCAACTCGATTTGGTAAAAACGACAAAGGGGTTAGTCAGTCTCACAAAGTTGTTGTTGTATTTGCGCTAATTGGATGCTTGGGCTTTTTGGCTTATGGTTTTATTGGTTTAGGTAAGTTTATCGAAATTTTTATTCCTTGGACTACGGTGCAGCCTTATTTGCCTTTTGACATCAGGCCTGAATTTGTAGGACATTTTTATGGCATTGTTTTTACTTTATTTGCCATGTTTTATTCTATTATGGGGGGCTTACATAGTATAGTACTAGGAGACTTAATTAAGTACTCAATAATGACCATAGCTTGTATTGCAATTGCTTTTATAGCAATGACACACTTACACACTAATGGAAATGTTTTAAACGTTCCAGAAGGATGGTTAAATCCTTTCTTTGGCTGGAACTTAAATATGAATTGGGATAAGATAATACCTGAAGTAAATAATAAAATTTCAAGTGATGGCTATGAATTGTTTGGTATATTTTTTATGATGATGCTATTCAAGGGTGTTTTTGCTAGCCTTGCAGGGCCTGCGCCAAATTATGATATGCAAAAGGTTTTATCTACAAAATCACCTAAAGAAGCAAGTAAGATGACTGGTTTTGTTTCTATTATATTGTTACCTATTCGTTATTCTATGATAATTGGGTTAACCATATTAGCATTATTATATTATAACCAACTTAATTTAAGCGGTGTTAATGGTGTTGACTTTGAAAAAATATTACCCGCTACTATAAATAAATTTTTACCTGTTGGTGTTTTAGGCCTCACCCTAACAGGGTTATTAGGTGCATTTATGGGCACGTTTTCTGGTACCTTAAACGCTGCACAAGCTTATATTGTAAATGATGTTTACTTAAAATATATAAATCCAAATGCAAGTAATAAAAAAATAATGACCACCAATTATTTATCTGGCATCATTGTAGTTATACTTGGGATTATACTTGGATTTTTTACAAAAGATGTAAACAGTATTTTGCAGTGGATAGTAGGCGGGTTGTATGGGGGATACATCGCGGCGAACTTATTTAAATGGTATTGGTGGCGTTTTAATGCTAATGGTTTTTATTGGGGTATGTCAACTGGTATTATTTCTTCTCTTATTTTATTGAAATTATATGATGGTTTGTTTTTAAATATTTGGCCCCTAATATTTGTATTATCTGTAATTGGCTGTATAATAGGCACTTTTACGGCACCACCAACTAATATTGATACACTTAAACAATTTTATAAAACAGTTAAACCATGGGGTTTCTGGAAACCGGTTCATATGGCTGTACTTAATGATGAACCTGATTTTAAACCTAATACTAGATTCAAGCTTGACATGTTCAATGTTGTTATTGGTATTATTGCACAATGCTGTTTAACACTCCTTCCTATTTACGTTGTGCTATGGATGAAGTTGCCTTTATTCATTACGGTAATTATTTTGGGTATCATAGCGTTGATTTTAAAAAGAACATGGTGGGATAAGTTAGAAGACTAAATTTATGATTATGAAGTATGATTTTAATAATAGAAAGAGTTCATTAATTGCAGCGTATAAGGAATTAGTAGAAACTAAAAATACAGTAGCTTCTGATAATGGCGTATATGAACGATTCACAAATCCTGTTTTAACAGCAGCGCATATACCTCTTGAATGGCGTATTGATTTCAATATTCAAAGCAATCCTTTTTTAATGGAACGCTTTGGGATTAATGCTGTTTTTAATGCAGGGGCTATTAAATGGGGCGACAAATATCTTGTAATGGCTAGGGTTGAGGGGTATGATAGGAAATCCTTTTTTGCAATAGCCGAAAGTGACAGTGGTGTGGATTGTTTTAAATTTTGGGATAAGCCAGTTATTATGCCAGAAACTAATGACCCTGATACGAATATTTATGATATGCGTTTAGTGCAACATGAAGATGGTTGGATATATGGACTATTCTGTACAGAAAGAAGAGACAAAAATGCTTCTGATGCTGACCAATCTGCTGCAATTGCACAATGTGGTATTGCCCGGTCCAAAGACTTAGTAGCTTGGGAAAGACTACCAGATTTAATAACACCTTCCTTACAGCAGCGCAATGTTGTATTGCACCCCGAATTTGTTCATGGCAAGTATGCGTTTTACACTCGCCCGCAAGATGGTTTCATAGAAGCTGGAAAAGGAGGAGGAATTGCTTTTGGATTAACAGAAAGTATGGAATCTTCTTGTATTACTGAAGAGCTATTAATTGATAAAAAAGTATACCATACAATAAATGAATTAAAAAACGGGTTAGGTCCAGCACCAATTAAAACAATTCATGGTTGGCTACATTTGGCTCATGGTGTTCGCAATACAGCATCTGGGTTACGTTATGTTTGTTATTTATTTATGACCGACCTTGCCGATGTAACAAAAATCACACATAAGCCTGCAGGTTATTTTTTAGCACCAATTGGAGAGGAAAGAATTGGGGATGTATCTAATGTTCTTTTTTCTAACGGCTGGATTCTTGACGAAGGGGGTAAAGTATTTATATATTACGCATCTTCTGACACACGTTTACATGTTGCAACTACTACTTTAGACCAACTGATTGATTATGTGTTAAATACGCCTCCCGATGGCTTAAGTTCTAGTAATTCAGTAAAAACTATTATGGGTATTATTGAACAAAATAAAGGCCTTAATACTTAAGTGAGGCATTTTCGTAACTTAACTCTGAAAATCCGGTGTTCTTAGTATTATGATAGATAAAATCACTAATTATAGAAAACAAGTTGAACAAGAGTTAATGAATATTAATTCTTGGTGGATGAACAATTTGCCCTATAATGAATTACATAATTTTCATGGGGAAATTGACAACCATAATAATATAATAAGGGATAAGCCTATTAGCTTAGTTATGATTACTAGGATGCTTTGGTCATTTAGTGCATCCTATGAACTTAAAAATGACAAAGCACTCTTACTGCATGCGGATGCAGTTTTTAAATATATACACACCTATTTTTTAGACAATCTTAGTGGTGGCATGTTTTGGGCCGTAAATCAAGATGGTAGTGTTAATGCCGATAAAAAACAAATTTATGGGTTAGCATTTGCCATTTATGCTTGTTCCACTTATTATGTAATTTCATCAAATCCATTAGCAATTCAAGTTTCTAATAATTTATATAAAATTATTGAACAACATAGTTTTGATAAAACGCATGGAGGGTATATTGAGGCATTTCATCAAGATTGGAGTACAATTGATGATTTAAGATTAAGCCATAAAGATGCCAATGAAAGAAAAACAATGAATACGCATTTGCATGTTTTAGAAGCCTATGTTAACCTATATAAAATTCAGCCCAACGCCGATTTGGCCTCGTCAATTCAATTATTACTTTTTAATTTTAAAGATTATATAATCGATTCCAAAACATTTAATCAACATTTATTTTTTGATGATGCCTGGAATTGTAAATCTAAAATTATTTCTTTTGGCCACGATATTGAGGCTGCATGGCTTTTATATGATGCAGCAATGGCATTAGGAAATGCTGAATTAATAAAATTTTATCATAATGCTGCAATAAAGATGGCAGAAGCGACCAT